>JALRGF010000364.1 GCA_023253495.1 Verrucomicrobiales bacterium | reverse complement strand
TCGAAGATGATGTAGTCGAAGTAGCTCGCCTTCAGGTCGGGCATGAGACGGGCGAGGCGGGAGGCGCCAATGGAGGTGATCCCCGGGTTCGGGTTGTCGGCCTTGGCCAGGAAGAGGTTGTCGGCAGCTTCATCCGAGCCGCGGGATGAGCGGATGGCGGTGGAGAGGGAGGGCGCCGGACGGCCGTCGAAAAACGGGTGGGCGGCACCGTGGGTGCCGCCCATGTCCACGAGCAGCACCTTGCCATCGCCGGTTTCCGAGAGGGCGGCGGCGATGCCGGAGGCAACGGTGGAGGCGCCGGCTCCTGCGGTTTGGCCGGTGACGGCGATGAGTTTGGGTTTGTGGTCGATGGCATTGACCTCGAAGAAAAGTCCGAGGCGGTCGCGGATGGCTTCCGCGTGCGGACGGATGCAGTGATCGGGATCCCAGGGAGGAGTGGACGGATCCGGGGCCGTGAGTTGTTTGGGGTCATCCTTGGGTCCCTTCAGGCGCGGGGCGGAGCGGCCTTTGGCGAGGACTGGGAAGAAAGGGATGGCGACCATGAGGGGAAACCCGAGCTTTTCCTCGAATTCGGCCGGCCGCCGGATGGTGCGGTTGAGGATCAGACCGCAAAGCAGGACCAGGGCGGTGGAGATGGCGGGGCCGGCACCGGCGATACCAAGGGCGATCTGGACGCGCTTCTTGATATCCTCGACCCCGGGGGAGGCGGCTTGGACGATGTTGATGTTCGGGATGTTGTCGGTGTTCAGCTTCTGATCCAGCTCGGCTTTTTTCTTACTGATCATGAGGTACTTGTGATTTTCCTCATTGATGGCCTGATTGCGTTCGGCCTGCGAGATGATCCCGGCATCCTGAATCAGGTTGGTGCGGCGTTGTTCGAGCTGGCGGATGCGCTCCTCGATTTTCTGCTTGCGCACCTCAGCCGCCTTGAGCGCGGCCTGCTCGGCCAGTGGATCAAGAACCGGGCCGCTGCCGGCACCGGGGGAGGAGGAGCGCATCATGGAGAAAATTTCCGGGTGCTGCTGTTCCAGAGCCATCTGCTCGCGTTCGAGGGTGGCGATCTGGGCTTGATTGATTTTGACCGCCTCACTTTCCGGGGTGAATTTCGACAGCAGGGAGACATTCTGGCTGCGCAGACCGTTCAGGCGGACAAGCACCGCTTGATACCGGGTCGTAGTACCATCGGCCACGAGCGGGTGAAGGGGCGAGGCGGGCGGCAGGGCGGCCGCCTCGCCCTCGGACTTCGTTCCGTCGGCGGGCGGCGCGGGGGTCGTTCCCTCCAGTGGGGCGGGCGGCTTGGTCCGGGCAGCCGCTCCGGCACCCAGCAGGGCTTCGACCCGCGCCTGCTGTTCGGCCAGGCGGCTGTCGGCATCGCTCAACTGCCCGCGGGCCTGGACCAGCTCGGCATTCAGGCTGGTGATGGCACTGTCGAGGGTGAGGATTTCCTTTTCGGCACGCAACTTGAGCAGGTCCCCTTCGGTGCGCTTCAGGGTGCCCTCGGATTTTGTGACCTCAAGCAGGATCTCGGCTGCCGCCTCCTTCGAGCGGTAGATGGAGAGGTGTGTGGCGAGGTATTGTTTGACGATGGCGTCGAGCACCCGGGTGGCCACCTCCGGGTCTTTATGCTTGAAGCTGACATTGAGAATGTTGCCTCCGCGCCCGGCGGACGCGCTGATCTGTTTGATGATGGCGTCGACGGCGTCCAGTTCAAGCCGGTTGGGCGGGCTGCCCGGACTGAGCCGGCTGACCAGCTTGGGATCCGGATCAATGGGGGCTTTTTCCTCGTCGGTGGCGGCGGGGTCTCTTTTTCCGAGCAGCATCTCAACCACGCTGCGGGCAAGGTCACGGCTCTGGAGAATGGCCGCCTGGGCCATCATGATCGAGTCCACGCCGCGGCCGCCGCCCGGCATACTCTTGGAGTCGATGTCGTCGAGCGCGTTGCGGGATATGACATAACGCACCATTACCAGTGACTTCGACTCGTATACAGCGGGCGCTCTGTAGAAGTAGGCGCCCGCGGCTCCCAGGGTGACAAGGGTGGAGGCGAGGATTTTCCATTTATGCTTGGCGAGCACATAGACAATATCGCCCACACTGGGACCGGCGGAAGGTTCGGCTTTTGGAATGTTTTTGGCCATGGTCGCGATTGGGTATGGAGGGGTATTCAGTCGAGGTGAGGGTAGAGGGCGGCACCCAGCAGACGGTTGACTGGCAGAGGCA
Source organism: Verrucomicrobiales bacterium (assembly GCA_023253495.1). Classification (GTDB taxonomy): domain Bacteria; phylum Verrucomicrobiota; class Verrucomicrobiia; order Verrucomicrobiales; family V1-33; genus CAJBME01. The sequence goes on along the minus strand of JALRGF010000364.1, from coordinate 7,063 downwards.
GCCTGGAAAAAACAGAAGTGTGCCATCCCGCCCCCCGGTCACGGTCGCGGTCCCAGTGGAGAGCGGGTGGCTGAAGTTTGAAATAAGGCAGAGAGGATTCGACGGCACCCCAGGCGCGCTTGAAGCGGCGCAGGCCATTCTGTGAGCAGGAAGTGCGCCCGAAGTGCAGGGAAGTCGCACCCCGGGAGGCGAGCCACTGCAGGCCCCGCCACATGGCCAGGTTGTTCGCCCGGGACGACTGGGCCCGCTCGTCGCTGGCCCCGAATTTGTACACCGCCCGGCCCTCGGAGTGAAAAAAGACCGCGGCCGCCGCCGGTGCGCCCCCGAGCGAGGCCAGCACCACCGCCCCGTGACCCGGGGCCAGAATCTCCTCGCGAATGGCGTCAAAAAACCGGTCCGGCTGCGGCGGGGCCCCATGGCGACGACGGGTCCGCGCATGCAGCCGGCGGAAGGTGGCGACCGCCTCCGCATCCGTGCGGATCTCAGTCCTGACCCCTTCCCGCTCAGCTTTGCGCAGCGCACGGCGGACCGCCGGATCAAACCCGGCCAGCAGGCGGTCGGGACCCGGGCTCATATCCAGTTCATGGGCGCAGAAGGCGACCGAGGGCACGGCCGCAGCCGGCAAACCGGACGGACCTCTGAATTCGACGTGCCGCCAGGAATGCGCCTCCGCCAGACGGAGTACGACGTCAAGCAGCAGGCGCGGGTCAAGCGACTCAAAGATCAGAGGGGCACAAACGTCGGCAAACGGCACGCAGACCGCGCGGCACCCGGTCAGCCGGCTGTTGACTTCCATCAACGGCAGCAGCGCCACGGGTCGCCGGTGGCGCAGGAAAGCCAGATACCTCGGACGGTGACCATAGGTGCGCACCAGCACCCGGGCCCAGGCCGCGCGGTGGAAAGGGGTGGCTTCCGGATGCCCGGACACCCAGCGGTCCCATTCCGGATCGGCCAGCGGGTCGATCGCACGCACCTCCAGCGCCGCCGCCGTGAGGCCTTCGGCAGAAGGATCGGGGAACATGCGGGAAGCGAGGCGGATCATCAAGGAGAGGCGGGAAAACCGGGACCAGGGGCCGGAAGGACTCAGGCCGCCACCGGGGTGCGGACAGCGGCCTTGAGCTGATCGACCACGTAGCGGATCTGGTCCTCGGTCAATTCAGGAAACATCGGGAGCGAGAGCAATTCGGAGGAGACCCGTTCCGCGATCGGCAGATCCCCTTCGCGGTATCCGAGGTCGCGGTAGGCCTCCTGCAGATGCACCGGAACCGGATAATGGATACCGGTGCCGATACCGGCCTCGCCAAGCCGGCTCATCACGCCGTCGCGGTCCGCCACCCGCACCGCGTAAATATGATAGACGCTGTGGCCGGAAGCGGCCTCGGTCGGCCGGATGACCTCTTCAACCTCGGCCAACAGCTGATTGTAAAGCGCGGCGTGTTCGCGCCGGCGCCGGTTGGAATGCTCCAGGTGACGCAGCTTGATGCTGAGCACGGCGGCCTGGATGCCGTCCATGCGGCAGTTCCATCCGACCATGGAGTGGTAGTATTTCCGGCTCTGACCGTGTTCACGGAGCGTCATGATACGGTCTGCCACCTCCTGGTTATGGGTGACCACGGCTCCGGCCTCGCCGAAGGCACCGAGATTTTTGCCCGGATAGAAGCTGAAGGCGCCGGCATCGCCCATCGTTCCGGCGCGCCGTCCCCGGTAGTCCGCTCCGTGTGCCTGGCAGGAATCTTCGATGACAAAGAGCCCGTGCCGGCGGGCGATGGCGAGGATCGGATCCATGTCGGCGATCTGCCCGTGCAGGTGAACGGGGATGATCGCCCTGGTGCGGGGCGTGATGGCGGCCTCGATCAGCGAGGGATCGATGGTGTAGGTGCGCTCGTCAATGTCGACAAAAATCGGCTTGGCCCCGCAATAGGAAACCGCCTCCGCCGTGGCCATGAAGGTGGCCGGCGAGGTGATGACCTCATCGCCGGGCCCGACCCCGAAGGCGAGCAGCGGCAGCCAGAGCGCGTCCGTGCCGTTGCCCACCCCGACAGCACACGGCGTGTGGCAGAAGGCGGCAAACTCCTTTTCGAAAGCCGCCACATACGGACCGCCGGCAAACGCTCCGCTGGAGATCACCCCCCGGATGGCCTCTTCAAATTCCGGCAGGTGCGGAGCGTGGTGCGCTTGGAGGTCGAGAAACGGGACTTTCATGGGGTTGTGGAAAAAGTTTCGGGACCACGGGGAGCGGAGGCGCGCAGCGGCCGGGCCGGATTGCCGGCAACAGTGACGCCCGGCGGCACATCGCGGGTGACCACACTGCCGGCGCCGATCAAGGCGTTCTCGCCGACGGTGACGCCGCCGAGCAGGGTGACCCCCGAGCCGATGGACGCCCCGTTTTCAATCACGGTGCGCTCACAGGACCAGTCGGCCTCCGTCTGCAGCGAGCCATCAGCGGTGGTGGCGCGCGGACGGCGGTCGTTCACAAAAGTGACGCCATGGCCGATGAAGACACCGTCCCCGATGGTCACCCCTTCACAGATGAACGTGTGGCTGCTGATCTTGCAGCGGCGTCCAATTTTGGCGCCTTTCTGGATCTCCACGAACGTCCCGATCCGCGTCTCATCGCCGATCTCACAGCCGTAAAGATTGACAAAAGCGAAGAGCTTCACATCCCGGCCGAGGGTCACGTCCGGAGCGATGCGCACGCCGATGGCGGAATCAGAATTCATGCGGAGGGGCTCAGGGAGACCGCCGCGACGGCGGACAGGGTGGAAACGGAAGAGCCGTGGGCATCGCCAGGGAGCGCATCGCCAGAGGCCCCCGGACGGTCCAACCGGACCGGGGCGCCATTGGCTTGCAGCGACCGGGACGACGCCTCCAGAATGCGGACCAGCTCCAGCCCCTGGTGACCATCCGTCACCGGGGTGTCGCCGGAGCGGATGCAGTCGACAAAATGCTGGCACTCGATCTTCAGCGGCTCCTCCTGACGCAGGTAGGGGATATGGCTGTCGCCATAGTGGTACGAGTACTGAAAGTCGCCGAAGGTATCATAATGCGGCGGCCGATCCACCCGCACGTCGTACACACGGATCGCCTGCTGCGCCTGCAGGTCGTCATAGACGATCATGCCCTTGGTGCCCACGATGGTCATTTCCCGCACCTTGCGCGGCTCCAGCCAGCTGCTCTGGATGGTGGCGAAACGTTCCTGACCGAAACTGAGCGACATATTGGTCACGTCCTCGATTCCGGGAGTGACATGGGCGTTGCCCTGACAATTGATAACTGAGGGGTATTGCTGCAGCAGGTGAAGAATGATCGAGATGTCGTGCGGCGCGAGATCCCAAGCCACATTGATGTCCTTCTGAAAAAGGCCGAGATTCAGGCGTCGCGCGTTGATGTAGCGGATATCTCCGATGTCCCCGGACCGGATGATCTCGGCAATTTTGCGGACCGCTGCCGAATACAGGAAAGTGTGGCCCACCATCAGGACCAGCCCACGGCGCCGGGCCAGATCCACCAATTCCTCGCACTCGCCCACGGAGGCCGCCATCGGCTTCTCGATCATCACGTGTTTGCCCGCCTCAAGCGCAGCCTTGGCCAGCGGGTGGTGAAACCGGACCGGAGCCGCCACCACCACCGCCTCAACGCCGGTCTCCTGCAGCAGAGAATTGTAGTCAGTAACGCCTGCGACCTCCGGATACAACTGCCTCATATGCTGGAGGCGGCTCTCGTTGAGGTCGCACAGCGCCCCGACCCGGGTGTGGGGAAGGCTGCGGAAATTACGCACCAGATTCGGACCCCAGTAGCCGCAGCCGACGACACCGACAGAAAGTGGATTCATGAGAATGGGAACAACGGAAAAAGTGACCGGAGGAAACGGACGGAGCGGAAACGGTCAGAGCGCCGGCAAGACCGTCGGCATGGTGCAAGCAGGTGAAAGGGTCCGCGGACCTCGCCACCGAATGGGCCGGTGCTGCCGGAGTGGCGGGCGGTTGTCATCCCCGGAACGGAACAGATCAGGCTTCGATTCAGGCGCTGAAGGGAGCGCGAACCGGACCCGGCTTGGAAACCCCGGCGGATTCCGCGGCCCGTGGGGTCGCCGATGCCACCGCCCTCGATTCCATGAACTGCAGCAACATGGCCGGCAGGGTGGCCACCACGATAGCCAGGTCCATTCCCAGCGACATCGTGGCAATATATTGACGATCAAGGGCGATCATTTGCTGCATGGTCAGCTTGTTCTTGCCGCTCACCTGCCAGTAACCGGTCAGACCGGGCAGTGCCGCCACTCGTGTCTGTTGTTCAGGGGTGAGCAATGCATGCTCATGCGGCGTGGACGGACGCGGCCCGACCAGACTCATCTCGCCCCGCAACACGTTGATCAGCTGAGGCAACTCATCCAACCCCGTCGCCCGCAGACACCGCCCCCCGCGGATGATGCGCGGGTCCGATTCTTTGTCGAGCTTGGTCATCGGCGCATCACTCCGGATCAGTTTCTCCAGATGCCGCTCGTGATCCAAGGTCGGCGCGTCGACCATCATGCTGCGAAACTTGAGGAGCGTGAACACTTTGCCGCCCCGGCCGACCCGCGCCTGACGGAAAAAAACCGGCCCCGGAGACACCATCTGCACCCACACCATGATGGCGAGCCCGAGCGGCAGCGTCACCGGCAGGGACAGAAGAATCCCAGCCACATCAAGGAACCTTTTCCAGATCGGAACCATCGGTAATTCACTTCCCGTCTTCACTCCCTCCGCTGCCGAACGCGCGGACCCGTCCCAAACCCCTCCCTTTTCAACCCATGACGGGATCGGAGCAGCCGCCTCGCGACCGCCCCCCGGCAACCCGGGAGCCTCAAGCCCTCCGGCAGCCACCCCCACGCTACCGCCCTTGGTCATTCCGCCGGGGGATGACCATCTCGAGAGCGCTAAATCTTTCATACAGTATCACAGGGTAAATGTCCGGCGAGGACTACTTTTTTTGATAACGACTGTACTGGCTCAACTCAATCCAATCAGTCTTTTTATGGATAATATGGCTATTATGGAATAAATTATTGTCGCAATCCTCCCCTTGGCAAAAACGAATAGGGCTCCCATTCCCTTAGAGTGGATTGTGGCACGATATCGCTTCCTCTCTGAAAACCGGAAAGCCGACCGGACTGGCTGTCGGGCCTTTCCTGACGCTCTTTGGCAAGAGGCTGCATGGGTGCTGGAAGAGAGGGGCTTGAGGAATTTTTCATTCACGCTGGGCAGCGTGAATGCTGGTGAATTTGGAAAGTACCGATCGACGAAGAAAGGACGCGGGAATCCGGAGAAAAACCGGTGCCCGAAGGGATGTTTGCGGGCGCGGGGCAGCGAGCCGACATGGTCGTAAATTCACGCCATCTGGCGCATTATCAATCAGAAAAATGCACAGAGACCGCCCGCGCGCCGGGGTACGGTGGTCCGGCGGCGGGGAAAGCTGTCGAGTGGGCCGGGACCGCATTTCACTGCGGGGCCGCGCTCGCGGCGACTTCGTGGAGAAGTTTTTTGTCCGCGGTGTTCCACAGACGCAGCACGCCGTCCTCGCCGCCGGCGGCGACCAGGGTGCCGGCGCGGTCGGTGGCGAGGCAGAACGCGAATCCGCTGGCTCCGGGCAGGCGGTCGTCGTTGAGGCGGACGGTGGCATCGCCGCTGGCGCTGGCGACGACGTCGCCGGCACCGAGCCAGCCGACCGCACTGACCTCCTTGCCGAAGGACGTGTTGTTGGCGAGCTGACGGGCGTCGAGCAGGTCCCAGGTGCGGAGGGAGCGGTCGGCGCCGCCGGTGGCCAGAGCCAGCCCGTCGCCGCGCCACGCGATGCTGAGGACGTGGGCCGCGTGCCCCTCGAAAGACGCGACGCGTTCGCCATCGGTGACCCGGAACACGCGGGCCCAGCGGTCGCTGCCGGCGGTGGCCAGCAGGGAATCGTCAGGGGAAAAGGCGAGCGCATTGACGGTGTCCGAGTGGGGGTCCTTGAGGGTCAGGGCGAGCGACCCGTCGCGGGTGTTCCAGACTTTGACTTCGCCGCCGCGCGATGGGATGCCGCCGCCGGTGGCGAGCAGGCGGGCGTCGGATGAGAAACCGAGCGAGGTGACGCGGTCGCCGAAAACCGCCGGATCATCGGCCGCACCGAGCGTGCGCTCGAGCGCCCACGGACGGCGGGCCGGCAGCAGGACAGTCGACCGGTCCGCTGTCACGGCGAGCAGGCGGTCGCCGGCGACCACCGCGAGCGGAGCGTTCCATTCGGCGGCATCGACGAGGGCGCCCGACTGCAGGCAGTGCCACTGGGCGCGCGCGCCTCCGGCGACGAGCACCACGGTGCGCCCGTCGGCCAGGACCGCGGCGGAGGTGACGGCAGGAAATGGCGGGAGCTGGCGGGCGGCCTCCAGCGCGGCGCGGGCTTCCGCAAGCGCGGTGCCGGCGGCCGACTGGGAGGCTTCGGCCGCGATCTGGTTCTGGAGCGCCTGGCCGGCGAGGCGGACGCCGAGTTCGGCGTTGGTGCGGGCGTTGACAAAGGCGCGTTCGGCGGCCTCGGCCTCGGCGGCCGCCTTGGTGGCGGCTTCCTGACGCGGGGCCTCGTCAGGCCGCGCGCGCAGCGCCTCCGCGGCCGCCGCGGCCGCCGCCACTTTCCGCTGCCATTCGGCCCGGGCTTTTTCCATGGTATCGTGAGCGGCGCGGGCGGCCTCTGATTCTTTTTTTGCGGCTTCGGTGGCGGCGGTGGCGCGGGCCGAGCGGCCGTCGGCGTGCCGTTGGGCGGCCTCGGCCAGGCGTTGGGCCCGGGTGACGGCCGGCTGGGCCGGGTGTTCGCAGGAAAGCTGGCGGACTTCCTGGCCGGTGGCCGCGTCCAGCACGCGGATCACGGCATCGCCGGTTCCCCAGAGGATCTGGGAGCCGGCCGGATCGAGCGTGGTCAGGAAAGCCGGAGCCTGGTCGCCCAGCCGCACGTCGCGCACCGGCACTGCTTCGGCGGGCGGCGCCTCCGGCGAAAACGGGTAGACCCGCAGCAGACCATCCGCACCGGCGGCCGCCAGCAGGGTGCCCTTGCCGGC
>JALRGF010000340.1 GCA_023253495.1 Verrucomicrobiales bacterium | reverse complement strand
TCAGCTGTCCGAATCTCGGCGCTATTGCTCGCATGCGGCGGGCGGTGGAGGATCCATTCGATCATTTCAGGAATCAATAAGAGCCAGAGGATTGGTTTTTCTCCGCCTCCCAGTTGCCCAGCACTTCGCCGCGCACCACGGTGTACGACAGGGTGCCGTGATCAAGGTCGACGTCGGGCAGGAACTGGTCGTCGAGCGACGAGAGCAGGCCCTGGATGTCGGTCTCTTGAACGCCGGAGTCCTTGAGGAGGATGACGGTGCCGGCGATGGTTCCGTTGGCGAGGTAATGGAGGTCGACGGCGGCGACGTCGGTTCCTCCGCGCTGCGCCAGAAAGCGCTCGGAAGACGGGGTGCGCAGGGTGCGGGACCAGGAAAAGTTCATGGAATCGGTGGGCGGCGTGTTGGGTGGGGCAAAGGGGGGCGGGGCAAGCGAGGGGTGCCAGGCTGCAGGGCTGGGCGGCAGCGTCTCACAGAAGCAGCCACCGGCTGGCCAGCCAGCAGGCCGGCGCAGCGGCGAGCAGGACGAGGCACCCGAGGCCGCGTTTGCGGTAGCTCACCCCGGTGCCGGGCAGGGTGAACGTGCTGTAGGACCGGCCGCGCGGGGACCGCCCCATCCGGAAACCTTTTCCGCCGACCGAATAGCCGAGGCCGCTTCGGCTCAAATTGACCCGGAACGGTCCGAAATTCAGGGATTTGCGGTATTGGAAGCCCATGGGAGGCAGGTGGAATTCAAGGGATCGGATCTTCACTCGGCGCCACCGGCGGCGCGTTCCGCGCGGAGGAATTAAGGAAATTCTTTCGGGTAAAGTCGGTCCGGCGACAATAAAAAATTCCCAGCTGCAGTCGGTGACTTTTTCCATCATGGGCCACTCACTCCCCAAGGAAGGGTCACAAAGGCTTCGTTTCTTCATATATGTATCCCGCATTCCACCGGAGGGCCTGCGATGGAAGACGTGCGTTCCGTGATTTTTCGATCCCGATTCGGGCACCTCTCGGGGAGGTATGACCGGGGAGGAAGGGAACCGGAGTTTGCGCAGGGCTTCGACCTCCGGCGAGGCTCTGTCATCCCTGCGGGATGCAATTGACGGAGAATTCACCGCTGGTTCACGCGGATTTCACGGAACGGGGGGCAGGATGGGAGCGTCGACATGACGATTCGATCACGACATTCCAACCCACCACAACCGATGAAAACCATTCCTCATGCCCGTGCTGTCGCCCGCTTCCGCTCCGTCCCTGGTCCGGCAGCGCTGGTGCTCGCGTTGACTGTGGCGTGCGGGCCGCTGCGTGCCGGTGAGCCGGCCATGCCTGCAGGGCCTGCCATGCCGGCCGCGGTCGGTGCGTCCGATGCCGCGTCCGCGGCTTCCACCGGCCTGTATCTTGAAGGCTTTGGCGGCTTCAGCGGCCTGATGGATGACGGACTCACGCTTGACGGCGAGTCCTATGATGCCCGCTATGGCAGCGGCTTTCTGAGCGGGGCCGCGCTCGGCTATCAGTGGACGAATCTGAGCCTGGAGGTGGAATTTTTCTATCGCAGCAACGATGTCGACACGGTTTCACGGGGGCGGGACCGGTTCACGGACGGCGACTACGCCTCGACCAACCTTTTTTTCAACGCCCAGTACACCTTTGGCAGCCTGCTGGGCGGGACCGCGGTGGTCCGGCCGTACCTCGGGGTGGGCGCCGGGCTGATGCAGGAAATCGACATCGACCTGCCGGCTGCCGGGGCGGAGGACCTGTCTGCGAGCTGGGAGTTCGGATTTCAGGCGTTGGTCGGGGTGCGCTGGGAGCTCAGCCCGCACTGGGCCTTGTTTGCGGAAGGGCGCTACACGTATGGCGGCGATCCGGAATTGACCTCTGAAAGCGGACCCTCGCGCACGGCAAAGGCCGACTACAACGGGTGGGCCGCGCTGGCCGGGGTGCGCTGGACGTTTTAAGCGGTTGCCCCGCCCCCGCTCCGCCGCTTAAAAACCGGGCATGGAATCGATTTCCCAGCCGCTCCTGCTCGTCGAGGATGACCGGGATCTGGCCGCGAATATTGAAGAATACCTCGCGCGGCGCGGCTGGGAGGTGCACTACGCGGCCAACGGGGCCCGGGCGCTCGACCGGATCATGACCGACGGTTTTGCCGCCGTCATTCTCGACCATCAATTGCCCGGCCTGACCGGTATGGAGGTCTGTCAGAAGCTGCGGGCCGGCGTGGCGCGGCAGTTGCCGGTATTGATGCTCACCGCGGCTGACAGCCTCGAGGACCGCCTGGCCGGATTTGCCGCCGGGGTGGATGATTATCTGGTGAAACCGTTTGCCCTGCCCGAGCTGGAGGCGCGCTTGCGGGCGCTGATCCGCCGCGCGGAAGGGCGACCGGATCTGACGGCCTCCCGCCTGGTCTTTGAGGATGTGGAAATGGACATGGCCCGGCGCGAGGTCCGCCGCGCCGGGCGGCCGCTCGTGCTGACCCGCATGGCCTTTGCCATCATGGAAATCCTGCTCCGCCGCGCCCCGGCCATCGTCACCCGCGGGGAAATCGAACGCACGCTCTGGGGTGAGGAGCTGCCGGGCAGCGACGCCCTGCGCTCCCACATTTTCGCCCTGCGGGCCGCCTTGGACGCCGCGCCGCTGCCGCCGCTGCTGCACACCCATCGCGGGGTCGGCTATCAACTCCGCAAGGGCACCCCCCCTCCGCCGGCATGAGTGCCGAAGACACCTCCCCCCAACCGTTGTTGCGGAGCCTGCGCACCCGCATCGTCCGGCACTTCATGTTCTTCGCCCTGCTCATGGCCGTGGCCCTGGCCGCCGGAGCCTGGTTTTTCCTGATGGAGGCGGAAGATGCCAGCCTCGAATCCCTGCTGGCACGCACCCTCGAGGACCAGCTGGCCAGCCCCCGGGAGGCGCAGCGCTGGCCCGCTTGGATTCAGCGGTTCGACTCCCCCGCCGCGCTGCTCGAAGTGCTGCCCCTGAACCGGGTGCCGCCGGACGGCGGCCCGTACCCGGTCTTCGCCAACGCCGACCACACCCAGGCTGTGCTCGTGGACAGCTGGAATGCCCGGCTGCGCACGTGGGCACTCGGCCTGGAATCTGAATACCGTCTGCACCTCGAGCCGTCGCCGTCCTCCGGACCGCCGGTCTGCTACCTGGCCGATTGGCAGGCGCTGGAGCACACCGAGACCATCCCCGACCGCCTCCGCCGCGGGCTCCTGATTTTTGCCGGCATCATTGGGCTGCTCAGCCTCGCCCTCGGCCGGCGCCTGGCCCGCTCCGCCATCCAGCCGGTGCTGGATCTTGCCGACAAGGTCCGCGCCCGTCCACCGTCCTCGGAACCGCTGGCCACCGGCATGGCGGAAGCGGAAACCGCGCTGCTCGCCCGCTCCCTCGACGACGCCTTTGCGCAGCTGAACCGGGCCAACGAACGCGAACGCCAGTTCATCGCCGACTGCAGCCACGAGCTGCGCACACCCCTGACCATCCTGAGCGGGGCCGTCACCCTGCTCTCCGAACGTGAGGGAGCCGACGCCGCGGTGCTCGCCCGGCTCCGCCGCACCACCCGACGCATGGAAGCCATCGCCCGGACGTTTCTGGTCATCGCCCGGGAGGGACGCCTCCCCGGCCCGCGCGAACACGTGCCGCTGCGCGAAACGATCCTCCACGTCCTCGACGAACAGCAACTCGTGTACCCGCACCCCCCGTCCCAGATCCGCGTTTCCGTCCCCGCGGAAATCCGGCTTTCCTGCGTGCGCGAAGTGCTCCACGTCATCCTTGGCAACCTGCTCGGCAACGCCCTGCAACATGCCCCCGACCAGCCGCTCCGCATCGACTGGGAACCCACCCGCCCGCCCAGCCTCCACTTCCACCAGGGCGAAACCCCGGCTCCCCCCGGAACCACCCACGGCCCCCGGGAACCCCGCCCAAGCTACGGCATCGGGCTCTCCCTCGTCCGCCGCCTCTGCGAGCTCCAGCAGTGGCAGCTCGAAACCCACTCCGCCCCAAGCCCGCACTTCATCATCCGGTTTGCCGGCTGAGGTGGGGTGGGAAGGAGAAATGTCAGACCCCCATTTTTTATCGGCGCCACGCGCGGGCGGATGAGTGGGTGCCCTCGAATGCTGAGCTGGCATCCCTCCGGGATCAGGGGCGGGAGTCCTTGCAGTGCGTGGCGAGGGTGGCTGAATTTCCGGATGAGTGGGTGTCTTTGGTGGTCTTTTGGAACGGCCCGGCAGATAATCGGCCATGTGGTGGTCCGCTCTCCTATTCCTGTTCGCGACCTGTCTGCCCGTGGCCGGGGGCGGGCGGCCGAATGTCGTGCTCATCCTGATCGACGATCAGGGCTACGGTGACATGGCTGCCCTCGGCAATCCGGTCGTCAGAACACCCTCGCTCGACCGCCTGCATGCCGAATCGGTGCGGCTTACCGACTACCATGTGGATCCCACCTGTTCCCCGACGCGGGCGGCCCTGCTCACCGGCCGGTATTCGACCCGCACCGGGGTGTGGCACACGATCAACGGCCGTTCGTTGCTGTCCCCGGACGAATACACGCTGGCCGAGCTTTTCCGCGACCACGGCTACCGCACCGGCCTTTTCGGCAAGTGGCACCTCGGAGACAATGCTCCGTTGCGGCCGCGCGACCAGGGATTCGAACACGCCGTCTGGTCGCCCGGCGGCGCGGTTGATCAGGGTGCCAACTGGCTGGGGAACGACTGCTTTGGCGACACCTACCGGGTGAACGACCGCTGGCAGGCCTTCGAAGGCTATCATACCGATGTCTGGTTCGCGCAGGCCATGGCCTTCATCGAGGCCGGGCAGCAGGCGGGCGGAAATCCGTTTTTCGTCTACCTGCCCGCCACCGCCGCCCACGACCCCTGGAACGTGGCCGAGAAATACGTCCGGCCCTATCGCGAGGCGGGCGTGCCACCGGAGATCGCGCGTTTCTACGGCATGCTCAGCAACATCGACGAAAATGTCGGCCGGCTGCGGGCCTGGCTTGCCGACCGGGGGCTGGCTGAGAACACGATCCTGATCTTCACCACCGACAACGGCACCGCCACCGGTTGGTCGGCTGACGCCGCGGACCATTCGTTTTTCAATGCCGGGATGCGGGGCTGGAAAGGTTCGGAGTATGACGGAGGCCACCGGGTGCCCCTGTTCATCCACTGGCCGGCGGGCGGGGTCGGGACGGGTCGCGACGTGGACACGCTCGCGGGCCACATCGACCTGCTGCCAACACTGATCGATCTGTGCGGCCTGCCGCCGATTGATCCCGCGCGGCTCTCCCGGGGGCCGCTGGACGGACGCTCGCTGGCGGCCGATATCCTCGGGCGGGACGGGGGCAGCGGTCCCACCGGCGTGCGCTTTGTCCACAGCCAGCGGATCTCCGATCCGGTCAAGTGGCGGGCCTGCGCCGTCATGACCGAGCGCTGGCGGCTGGTCAACGGTGCGGAGCTCTACGACATCAAGACCGATCCGGGGCAGCAGACCGATCTCGCCACGGCCCATCCGGATGTGGTGAGCCGTCTCCGCAACGACTACGAGGCCTGGTGGGCGTCGCTCGAGCCGGTGTTTGCGGAGCCTGTGCGTTTCGACCTCGGCGGTGCGGAAAACCCGACCACGCTGATGAGCCACGACTGGTTCATGCCGGGAACCCGGCACTCGGCCTGGCACCACCGGCACGTCCTCGAAAACGCCCTCATCAACGGTTCATTCATGGTGCGCATCGTCCAGGCCGGCCGCTATCGGATCACGCCGCTGCGGTGGCCCGAGTATCTGGACCGGCCGGTGGAGCCATGGACCGGGCGGATCACCATTGACTGCGGCGGCACGGTGCATGAGGCGGAGCTTGCCACCGGCGCCGGGACGCCGGCTGTCGCGTCTGAGGTCAGCCTGCCCGCCGGCCCCGCCACGCTCACGGCCACCCTCACCCGCGGCGATGGGGCGGCATTCGGCGCGTATTACGTGAAAGTGGAGCGGATCGACGATGAAAAGGACGGCCCCGGCTCCCCGCGGCCACAGTGAGGACGGTCCCGCGGCAGGAAATGACGAACGGCGGACACGTCGCACCCTGGCCCCGCAGCGCCCGGGCCACCCATCCTGACCCTGAAAAAAGCGACCCCCATGGCGGACGGAACGGAAGGGGTGGGTGCAGGGCCGGGGGATCCGGTCGGAGCGGCGGGACGTTGAGATTGTCATGATTAACTCATCCGTCCTCCATGGGGTCGCCGCGGCCATCGCGCTGTCGGCCGGTCTGGCCGGCCCCATACTGTCCGCGGAGCCGCCGGGCCCACGCGAGGGGCGGTCGATCACGGAATTTGACGGCACCGACGCCATCAAGTGGACGGTGGTGGACGACGGGGTCATGGGCGGTCTTTCGCAGGGGCGACTGGTCCCGGGCCGGGACGGGGTCGTCAGGTTCAGCGGCACGCTCTCGCTGGAAAACAACGGGGGGTTTTCAAGTTTTCGCAGTGGGGATCTGGCGTTGGATCTCGGCTCCGAAGCCGGACTGGTTCTGCGCGTGAAGGGCGACGGCCGGACCTACCAGGTCCGGCTGGCCACTGACGAGCGGTACCGGGGCATGGAAGTCTCGTTTTCAGCCGGGTTCGCCACCACCAAGGGCGAGTGGACCGAAGTGAAGGTCCCGTTTGCTGACTTCAAGGCCAGCTTCCGCGGTATCGATCTGCCTGACCGGAAGTTCGATCCCGCCAAAATCACCCGCCTCGGCCTCCTGCTCGGTGACAAAAAGCAGGCGCCTTTCGAGATCGAGATCGATTTCATCCGAACGTACGCTGCAGGGGTCGGGGGCCCGCAGTAGGGGAGGCAGATACCGAGGCCTCCGGTGGCTCCCGCGCTCCGGGCCCGCGTTTCCGGCATCCCTCTGCGGGATGCCTGGAGGGGGGAACGGGGATCCGGAGGTCTGCGCGTTGCTCCGACCACCGGCTATGTTCTGGCATCCCTCCGGGATGAGGAACTGGTCATTTCTGCGGGATGGGGTGTCACGCATTACTGTGGGATGGGGTGCTGCGCATTTCTGTGGGATGGGGTGCTGCGCATTTCCGCGGGATGGGGCGCTGCTCATCCCGGAGGGATGACCGATCATAGCCGTGGGTCACCGTCCGGTGAGGGGGCAGCGCCCCGGTGGTGGACGGTGACCCACGGAATCCCGTCCCGCAGAGCAGCATCCCGGAGGGATGCCAGAGGTGCGCGCTGGCGGGAATGACCGACTCTCGCCTCATGGCTCTCCGGGCCGTCGGCCCCGATCAGGTATGGGAGCGGTGCCGGGCGGTGCCCGGCGGGCCGATCGCGGCATCATCCGCTTTTGGCGCGGATGCCCGAGATGGCGGAGAAGATGGAGGCGACGATGCAGTAGGCGACGATGGTGACGACGACGGCGAGGAAGATGATGATGACCGGGGAGACGAGGGAAGTGAGGCGGCGGATGCGGCTGTCCAGTTCGCGGTCGTAGCGGCCGGACGCTTTCTGGAGCGAGCGCGAGAGCTGGCCGGTCTGTTCGCCGACGGCGACGATGTCGGAGAGCAGCGGCTGGAAGCCACCGGCGCGGCGGAGCGAGGTCGAGAGGGTTTCGCCGGAGCCGACGGATTCGATGACGTCGTTGAGGCGGGCGCGGAAGAACCGGTTGGCGGTGCCGCGGACGAGCAGGCGGAGGGCGGAAAGCAGAGGGACGCCGTTGGTGACCAGGTTGCCGAGGGCCTGGGTGAAGGTGGCGTGGAAGCGGGTGTCGACGATCGGTCCGACGAGCGGGATGCGGAGTTTGGCGCGGTCCCACCAGAGGCGGCCGGCGGTGGTGGCGAGCAGGCCGCGGAAGAGGGCGGCGGCGACGGCGGTGCTGACGAGCAGGGTGACGAAGTGTTCGGTGAAGAACGCGCTGAAGGCGAGCAGGCCGCGGGCGACGGCGGGGAGCGACTGGCCGGTTTTGGCGAGCAGGCCGGTGAGCTGGGGGACGAGGACGAGGGCGAAGACGGCCATGAGCAGGGCGCAGGCGCCGATCATGAAGGCCGGGTAGACCATGGCCTGGGTGAACTTTTTCTGGAGTTCGTGGAGCTGGGCCATGCTGGCGGCCATGCGCTGGAGCACGCCGGCCAGGCTGCCGGACGCTTCGCCGGCGGCGACGAGGGACGTGTAGAGGTCGTCGAAGCTGGGCGACGCCTGGCGGAACGAAGCGGCGAGGGTTTCGCCGTCCTGGAGGTGGAGGCGGGTGCGCGCGCTGGCCTGGCGGATGGCCGGGTCCTGTTGTTTTTCGGCCATCACGGTGAGAGCCTGCTGGACCGGCAGGCCGGACTCGAGCAGGTCGGCCAGCTCGGAGGTGAAGAAGATGAGTTTGGCGCGGCTGAGGCGCGGGGCGCGGGCGGCGGCGGCGGCCTCGGCGGCGGCGGCGGCGCTGGCGGCGGCCTCTTTCACTTCCAGCGGCGAGAGCCGGCGGGCCTGCAGTTCGCGGTACGCTTCGCTGCGGGTGGCGGCGTCCAGTCCGCCGTGCACGGTGCGGCCGTCGGGGGCGAGTGCCTGGTAGGTGAATTGCGGCATCGGGGGGACGGGCGGGCGTGGTGGAAAGACGGGGTGGGGCGGCGGCGGGAGGTGCCGGCGCGCTTTGAAACGTTACTGATGGCGGATCACGGACCTTTTCAATGCCCCTGTTCGGCGGTGGTGACGGCGATGACCTCTTCGATGGTGGTGTCGCCCGAGATGACCTTCTGCCATCCGTAGTCGCGCATCGGGATCATGCCTTGTTCGATGGCGGTGGCGCGCAGGCTGCTCATCGGGGCGCGTTCGGCGATGAGTTCCTGCATTTCCGGGGAGATGACGCAGACCTCGATGAGGGCCATGCGGCCGCGGTAGCCGGTGCCGCGGCATTCGCGGCAGCCGGTGGCGACGCGGATGGTGTCCTGGCGGTCGGCCGGGAAACCGATGGAGGCGAGGTACTGGTCGTGGAAGCGGCCTTCCTCGGCCGGCTGGAGGCAGAGCGGGCAGAGGCGGCGGACGAGCCGCTGGGCGAGCAGGGCGCGGACCGACGAGGCGATGAGGAACGGCTCGATGCCCATGTCGAGCAGTCGGGAGATGCCGCCGACGGCGTCGTTGGTGTGCAGGGTGGAAAAGACGAGGTGTCCGGTGAGCGCGCCGCGGATGGCGATTTCGGTGGTCTCGAGGTCGCGCATTTCGCCGACCATGATGACATTCGGGTCGCCGCGGAGGATCGAGCGCAGGCCGGCGGCGAAAGTCAGGTCGATTTCCGGTTTGACGGCGATCTGCACGACGCCGTCGAGCTTGTTTTCGACCGGGTCCTCGATGGTGACGATGCGGCGTTCGCGGGTGTTCAGTTCGCGCAGGAAGGTGTAGAGCGTGCTGGATTTGCCGCTGCCGGTGGGGCCGGTGACGAGGATGATGCCGTTGGGCAGGGCGAGCAGCGAGCGGACGCGGGTCTCGAGGGCGGCGTCCATGCCGAGGGTGGTCAGTTCGAGACGTTCGCGTCCGAGCAGGCGCAGACTGACGCTTTCACCGTTGACCGACGGGATGGTGGCGATGCGCACGTCGTAGCGTTGGCCGTTGAGTTCCAGATTGATCCGTCCGTCCTGGGGCAGCCGGCGCTCGGCGATGTCGAGGTGCGCCATGATTTTGAGGCGGGAGACGAGCGAGTTCTGGAGGAGCCGGACGTTCGGGGGCACGGCAACCTCCTGGAGGGCGCCGTCGACGCGGTAGCGGATGCGCAGGTCGTTTTCGAGCGGTTCGAGGTGGATGTCGGTGGCGCGCTCGCGGATGGCCTCGCTGAAGATCTGATTGACGAAGCTCATGACGGTGGCCTCCTCGTTGTCCTCGAGAACGGTGACCTCCTGGCGGAGGGCGTCGTCGTCCGAGAGGGCGAGTTTGCCCTCGATGAGTTCGTCGAAGCGGGAGGCGCCCACGCCGTAGGCATTGCGGAGCGCCTCGATCATGGCGGTGCGGGGGGCCACGATCCAGGTCACCGGGTGATCGATGACCTGGCCGGCCATCTGGCGGGCTTCGAGGTCAAGCGGATCGCAGGTGTAGAGCCGCAGGCAGCCGTCGGCGTCGAGGCGGCCGGGCAGGAC
>JALRGF010000228.1 GCA_023253495.1 Verrucomicrobiales bacterium | reverse complement strand
TCGCCATGGCCCTGCCGCTGGGGTATCAGATTTATGATTGGCGCCAGCGCCGCACCCTGAACATTTTTTCGATCCTCGGCGTGGTCGGGGTGCTGCTCACCGGCGGCCTCGGGCTGCTTGAGCTGAGTGCGCGCGCTTTTGCCGTCAAGGAAGCCGCCATCCCGGCGCTGCTCGCCGTCCTCTTCCTCTGGACCCATCGCGCCGGCAAGCCGCTGGTCCGGTCGCTGCTCATGAACCCGGATCTGATGCAGGTCGGTAAAATCGAACGCCTGGTCCGGGAGCGACAGCAGGAGCCGGCGTTGGCGAAGGCGCTCTGGGGCTCGACCTGGATGCTGGCCGGGTCCTTCGTCCTGAGCGCGGTGCTCAACTACGGCGTGGCCATGCATTTTCTGGATGGCAAAGCCCCCGGCAGCGAGGCCTACACCGCCGCCCTCGGCAAAATCACCGGCTGGGGATTCGTCATCACCGGGCTGCCGATGATGGCATTTCTCGTTGTCACTTTCCTGCGCCTCACCAAACGCCTTCAGGAACTCACCGGGCTCACGCGCGATGAGCTGATGGTGTGACCCGTGTCATGGCACGGGAAGAACGGCCTCGGCGGTCGGAAATTCCGCGGGCACCGGCAGAGTGACGTCGCCGGTCGCGGCCCACTCGGTGCCGCGCTGGACGACGGTGTAGAAGCCGACGCATTTCATCGAATAGTCCGCATGTCCCATCGGGGTGTGAAAGACGCGCCCCTTCCCGTAGTCGAGCACCATGATCATCGGTTCCGGCCGCTGCGTGACCTGGCTGGTCGCCGTGGCCAGGACTTTCATGTTTTCGGCCGGGCCGCGCAGCATGTCGTAGAGTTCGTCGCGGCAATGTTTCCATGAGGCGGGCAGACCGCGGGTGATCGGGTGCGTGGCGCCCTCGCCAAAAAGGTCCACCGTGAACTCGAACTGGGCGCCGTGGTTGCCACCCGGGCCGGGGGCGGTGTCGCGGACGAGCGCGCCGTCCCGGAGGTAGACGTAGGGCCCGCTTTTTTCGTCGCGTCCGCCCCACCCGCCCAGGCCGATCATGGCGTTGTACTGCGGCCAGTCGGGGAACGCGTTGTTGGCGGCGTGGATGCAGACGAAGCCGCCGCCGCCGGCGACATAGTCGTCGAACGCGATTTTCACCTGCATCGGCCAGAGCACTCCGTTGTAGTTGCTGACAACCGCCTTGTATTTTCCGAACTCCGGCCGCCACGCCGCCCACTGCTCGGGCGTGGCCCGGTCCGACGGCGTGGTCGTCACTTCCACAGTGAAACGACCGCTTTTCTCCAGCGCATCCTTCAGCACGGGCGTGGTGCTTTTCCAGTCGTGGTTGTTCTGGCCATCAATGATCAGGACCGGCAGCTTCGGCGGATCGGCGGCCAGGCCGCAGACGGCGAACAGACAGGACAGAATGCAGGCAACGGGTTTCATGACCGGCAGGATGTGGCGCGGCCGGCCCGCCGGCCAGCACGAAATGGCGGGATCCGGCGGTCGGCTACAGCGCGGCCAGCAGCTTCTTGAGGTGCTGCGCCGGCTGGACCTTGGCCAGTACGGCTTGAACCACCCCATCCGGGCCGATGACGAACGTGGTGCGTTCGGTGCCCATGTAGCTCCGGCCATAGAGGCTTTTTTCCACCCAGACACCGTAGGCGTCGACCAGTTGGTGGTCGGGATCGGCGATGAGCGGAAACGGCAATGAATGTTTCTCGATGAATTTCCGGTGCTTCTCGACGGAATCCACACTGACGCCGAAGACGGCCGCCCGGGAGGATACATCCGACCACCCGTCGCGCAGGGCGCACGCCTGCGTGGTACAGCCGGGCGTGTCGTCTTTCGGGTAGAAATAAAGCACCACGGTCCGCCCTTTGAGGTCGGCCAGCGAGACGGTGGCGCCCGGCGCGTAGTCGCCGCCGACCACCGGGGCGTTTTTGAAGGCGGGGGCTTTCGATCCTGGTGCGGGTTGGGTGCTCATGGGTGTGGTTGGTTCAAGGGGAATCCGGGGCGGGCAAAGCGGGCGACGGGCGGTGCGGGGGAGCGTCGTCCGAGTGGCAGGACGACGGCACGGCGGCGGCCGCCACCCGCACCAGTTCGCGGGCAATGGTGTGCTTGGGAGCGCGCGGCAGCGGACGCAGCTCGCCGCTGGCAAAGACAAGGGTCACTTCATTGTCGGCAGCATCGAACCCGATTCCCGGACGGCTGACGTCGTTGGCGACAATCAGGTCACAGCCTTTGCGGAGGAGTTTGTCCCGGGCGTGGGCCAGCACGTTCTCGGTCTCAGCGGCAAACCCGATCAACACCCCGGTGAACCCGAGCGGGGCGCGCAGCGAGCCGAGGATGTCGCGGGTGCGCTCAAGCTCCAAGGTCAGCCGCCCCGCGTGTTTTTTGATCTTTTGCGCCGCCACCGCCACCGGACGGTAGTCGGCCACCGCGGCCGCCAGGATGGCCACGTCCACCGGCGCCGAGGCCTCCGCGATCACCGCCG
>JALRGF010000175.1 GCA_023253495.1 Verrucomicrobiales bacterium | reverse complement strand
CGAGTGGCAACATGATCGTCGACATCGGTGGGGGAACGACCGAAGTGGCGGTGATCTCACTCGGAGGCATCGTCACGGCGCAGTCGTTGCGCGTCGCCGGTGACGAACTCGACGAGTCCATCGTCCAGTACATGAAACGGGCGTACTCGCTGATGGTCGGCGAGCGCACCGCGGAGGAAATCAAGATCCGCATCGGCTCGGCTTACCCGATCGAGAAGGAAATGACCATGGACGTCAAGGGGCGCGACATGGTCGCCGGCCTGCCCAAAACCATCACCATCACCAGCCAGGAGGTGCGGGAGGCGCTGGTGGAGCCGCTGAACACGATTGTCGACGCCGTCCGCGTGACTCTGGAACGCTGTCCGCCGGAACTTTCCGCCGATCTGGTCGACCGCGGGATCGTGCTGGCCGGCGGCGGGGCGCTCCTGCGGGGGTTTGACAAGCTCCTGCAGGAGGAGACGGGCCTGCCGGTCCACATTGCCGATGACCCGCTGAGCGCGGTCGGGGTGGGCACCGGCATGGTGCTCAATGAACTCGCCTTTCTCCGGCGCGTGGCCAGCATGGAGGCCTGACTCTCCCGGCCGATGCGGCATCCGGCAGACGATGAACGCAGCACGCAGGACCGTGGCCGCCCGCCCGCCCGCCGGACCCGCCCCCCGCCCGCCGCATTGAGCCGGTCGGGCCCCATTCCCACCTCACCGACGCCATCATGAGGCAACTGAACATCGCAGCGCTGCTGGTTTTCCTCGGTGCAGTCGGGTGGGTGCTCTCGTGGCCGGGACCGACCGCCCTCGCCATCAAGGAGCGCGTCATGAACGCGTTTTCACCGTTCATCCGCAGCGGCGCTGCCGTCCGCGACGGGGCGGCCCGCCTCGGATCACCCGGGCGTCCCGCCCAGGAACTGGCCACGGAAAACGAGCAGCTGCGGCAGCAGGTCGGCCGCCAGCAGATTCTGCTGGAGGAGCACGATGCCGTGCTCCGGGAGAACAACGAGCTGCGGACCATGCTCGCCTTCGCCCGGCATGACCCGTTGCGCCTGACCACCGCCCGCATCCTGACCCGCAACACCGCCACCTACTGGAGCACCGCGATCATCGACCGCGGCATCACCGACAACCTGGCCGCCGACCTGCCGGTGCGCACCGCCGAGGGCCTGGTCGGAAAGATCGTCCACCTCTATCAGCGCGCATCCGAAGTGCTGTTCATCACCGATGAGACGTGCCGCGTCGCCGTGCGCATCGAGGGCACCAACGAGCAGGGCATCCTCAGCGGTGTGCGCGGCGCCATCACCCGCTCCCCCGAACTCCGCATCACCTACCTGCCGGCCGAAGCCGCCGTGCCCGTCGGCGCCAAAGTCTACACCTCCGGCAAGGGCGGCGTCTTTCCCGCGGGCATTCCCGTCGGTGAAGTCATCCGGTTCCGGAAACTGGACGACGGCGGGGAAGCTTTGGTGCGTCCGGCGGTGGATTTCGACAAGATCCGGTACGTTTTTGTCATCAATCGGGAGGACGGGCCATGATGTTCTGTGTGTTGCTGGCGGTGACGCTGGCCCTGTCATTCCTGGCCCAGGAGTTCCTGCCGGTGGTGACCTGGGCGTACGAGGCGCGGGTGCTGCTGGTGCCGGTGGTATTTTTCGCCGGGGCGGCGGCGCTGCCGTTCCCGTTGATGCTGGTCTTCGCTTTTGCCACCGGTTTTGTCTGGGACGCGCGGCACCTTGTCATTGAGGCCGCGCCGGCGGGCGGGTGGTTTCCGGGAGAGGTGATCGAGGCCGGTTTGCCCAGCCCGTCCTTCGGGTATTCGATCCTCCTGTACGGCCTGCTCGGCTCGCTCATGCAGGGGATCCGCCCGTTGTTCCGGCGCGGGCGCTGGGAGCTTCCGGTCCTGCTCTGCGGCATCGGCACCGCCATCCTGCTCACCGCCGAACACCTGTGGTTCTGTTTTCTGCGCGGCCGGTTCTTTTTCCCCGAGGAAATCGCCCTGCACATCGGAACCACCGCGCTGCTTTCCATGATGCTCTCCCCGATCATTTTTTTCCTCGTCCACTGCCTGTCGCAGCTCGCCGGATACCGGATCCGCTACGACGGCCTTGCCCTCCGACGCGCATGGTGACCCGCTACGTCATCCGGCTCTATGTTTTCGGCCTGATCATGGCCGCCGGGTTTGCCGTGCTGCTCTGGCGGCTCTGGGTGGTCCAGATCGAGAACCACAAGAAATACCTCGCCCAGGTGCCCCAGGCCGCCCTGACCGTCCAGCGGATCGCCGGTATCCGCGGCGAGATCCGGGACGTCCATGGTGTCCCGCTCGCCACCAACCGCGTCAGTTACGAGATCAAACTCGATCTCCGGGAAATCGAGCGGCGCTACCGTCGCCGGCATCAGGAAGTGCCCAAAAACCGGTACTGGACTCCCGACAGTTTCGGAACCCGCCGCGAGCGCGAGGAACCTGACATTTTTGCGATGTACCTCGCCGAGGTCGCTCCGCAGCTCGAGCGGCTGAACCTCGCCACCGAACTCAATGCCCGGGAAATGCGCACCCACTACCGCACCAACCGCGGCGTCATCCCGTTCACCTACCGCAAGGAGGTCGGGTTCGACGACATCGCCCTGGTCGCCGAGCAGAGCCAGTTTCTCGAGGGGGTGACCATCGCGCGACGCACCCTGCGCCACTATCCGTTTGGCGCCCTGCTCAGCCACTCGCTGGGCTATGTGCGGCGCCCGGGTGCCCTCGAGGTGTCCGAGGAGGAAGCCGGGAAGTACGATTTTTACGAGAGCGACGACGAAGGAGTCGAGGGGCTGGAAAAAACCATGGACAAGCTGCTTCGCGCGCGGGCCGGCCAGCGTGTCTTTCCGAAAGACGAGCATGGCAAGCTGGTTCATGCCGAGTTGATGGACCGGCGCATCGAGCCGATCAAGGGCCATGACGTGTACCTGACCATCGACGTCGACATCCAGATGATCGCCGAACTGGCGATGCGTGAGGCCAAGGTCGGCCGTGGGGCGGCGGTGGTCATTGATCCGGCCAACGGCGAGGTGCGGGCGATGGTCTCGGTGCCCAGCTACGACCCGAACAAATTCATCCCGGAGATCGAGCTTGAAGCGTGGAAGGCGTATGAAAACGACACCTCCCAGCCGCTCCGCAACCGGGCGCTCTCGGAGTATCCTCCCGGCAGTGTTTACAAAGTGCCGATCGCGCTGGCCGGCTGCTTCCGCGGCCATTCCCGGCGCATCTTCATGTGCGGCGGGGGCATGCAGTTCGGCCGCAAGTTCTCGAAATGCACCGGCAGCCACGGCATGATCGGACTCAGTGACGCGCTCATGCGTTCGTGCAACGGGTATTTCTACCGCTACGGGATCGCCACCGGAATCAAAGGAATCGACGCGATGGGCGATTGGTTCAGTCTGGGCGAGCCGACCGGCATCGAGCTGCCCGGAGAGGACGGCGGCCTGCTGCCCGGGCCGGGCGAGGCGGAAGCGGAAGCGGCTTGGAGCGACGCCCAGACCGCCTTCACCGCCATCGGCCAGGGCCAGGTGCTGGCCACCCCGCTGCAGATGGGGGCGGTGGCTGCCGCGGTGGCCAACGGCCGGGCCGCCTACCGCCCGCGTATCATCGCCAAAACCTTTGATCACGCCGAGGGATTGACCACCGTGCAGGCGCCGAGCCTGAAAAAAAGTTTCGCCACCCCTTCCGGAGGGATTCCGCCCGAGCTGGAACTGGTGCGCAAGGGCATGTGGAAAGTGGTCCATGGCGAGCGGGGCACCGCCCGCGGCATCCGCACCAAGGACTACGAGATCGCCGGCAAGACCGGCACCGCCCAGGCCTGGCTGGAGGGCCGCTCGCGCAAGGATGACCGGAACAAGGACTACAAGACGTGGTTCATCGCTTTCGCCCCCTATGACCAGCCGAAGTACGCCGTCTGCGTGTTCGTCGAAAACGGTTTTTCCGGCGGCGGCACCTCCGCTCCCATCGCCGCCCGTATCCTCAAACAGGCGCTGGCTCACGACCGCGGCGCCTACCAGCCACCGCGCCAGCCGCTCACCGAGGCCAAGGGACATTTTGACCGGCTTGATCGCACGGTCTATCCTGACGACCCGGTGGACGCCGCCCTGCTGGCCGCGGCGGCCTCCGCCGAAGAGGAGGAGGCCCTTGCCGCGGAGGAACCGCCGGCTCCGGAAGGCGCCCGCCCGACGCGTCCTTCCAAG
>JALRGF010000174.1 GCA_023253495.1 Verrucomicrobiales bacterium | reverse complement strand
TGATGGCGGTGGCCAGACCGAAGTCGTCGCCGCTGTGCGGGAGGAAATCGAGTTGGAGGTCACGGCTCATGGCGGCCCAGTACAGAAAATGAGGTTCGTCGAGGGTGCTCACCTTGCCGCCGGTGAATTTCGGGTGGGACGCGAGCTGATGGAGGAGCCATGGGCCGAACGGGGTGGCCCACGGGACGAAGGCGGGTTCGAGGGCGTGAGCGAGGGCGGGGCGGGTGATGGATTCGGCGATGGCGAAGTAGCCGTCGCGGCGCGCCTCGGGGTCGAGTTCGTTGAGCCGCTGGGACGTCATGATCATGACTTCGCAGTCGTCGTAGGGTTGGGCGAGATCGAGGAGCGGGCGGTAACGATCAGCCTTGAAGTGGGTATCGGATGCGGCGCCGCGGGCGGTGATGCCGGCAATGAAAGGGTGGCCGGGAAAGGCGTCGCGGAAGCGCCGGAGCACCTCGGCGTAGAGCGCGTCGTCGAGGTCGAAAATGTACCCGGTGTCGGCATTGAGCACGGGCACGAAGTCGATGCGGTAGCGGGCGGCCGCTTCCATCATCCAGTGCAGGCTGCGGAGGAAGCCGTCCCAGTCGGGCCGTCCGTCGGCGAACGGGAGCAGGGCGGCCGAGCAGAGGCGTGGTTTGCGGGAGTGGGTGATCATGTCCTCCTCGGGGGTCCAGGCCCAGACGGTGTCGGTCCAGGCGGTGTCCGGGCGGAGGTCGGAGGGGTCGGAGATGAGGTCGGCGCGGGGCATGGGGCGGCGGTGGGCTTCGAGGGGCGGATGGCGCGGGCGGATCGGGGACGGTGCCGGAGCGCCGAGGGCATTATCAGGCAGGTTTGGCAAAAAAACCCGGGAAATCCGGCGGGTTCTGTCCTTAGCTCAGAGGTGTGAGATGCGAGCAGCCAGCGGTACCGAAGGAGGAGAACCTGTCATGAGCGACTGTTGTCATCGGGAGTCCTCCGGGAAACCGGACGTCAGAGAGCCGGCGGATGCCGTGGCCGCTCCGGCGGGCGGATGCTGTGGCGGGGCCGGCGGTCATGGCGGGCCGGCAGTCGTGCCCCCGGCGGCGGCGAAGTATTTCTGTCCGATGTGTCCCGGGGTGGAATCGGACACGCCGTCCGATTGTCCGAAGTGCGGCATGGCGCTCGACCGGAACCCGGCGTGGAAGCCGGCGTCGCGGACGGTCTACACCTGTCCGATGCATCCCGAGGTCGAGCAGGAAGGGCCGGGGGCCTGTCCGAAATGCGGGATGGTGCTGGAGGCGAAGACGGTGGTGGTGTCGGATGAGGATGATGCCGGTGACGGCGAGTTGGTGATGTTGGGGCGGAAGTTGCGGATCAGTGCGCTTCTTTCCGCGCCGGTATTTCTGCTGGCGATGAGCGAAATGGTGGCCGGGGGGCGCGTGGGGTCGTGGCTTCCGGAGCGGGTTTCCGGGTGGGTGCAGGCGGTGCTGGCGACGGCGGTCGTCTTCGGGGTGGGCGGGTTCATTTTTGCGCGCGGGTGGCGGTCGTTGCGGCACCGCAGCCCGAACATGTTCACGCTGATTGCTCTCGGGGTGGGGGCGGCCTGGTTGTACAGCGTGGTGGCGGTGGTGATGCCGCAGGTTTTTCCGCACCTGCTGCGGCATGGCGGTCGGGTGCCATTGTATTTCGAGGCCGCGGCGGTCATCACCACGCTGGTGATCCTCGGGCAGTGGCTGGAAGCCCGGGCGCGGAGCCGGACGGGCGAGGCAGTGGCCGCCCTGCTCGGGCTGGCGGCGAGGACGGCGCGGCGCGTGGTCGAGGGGCGGGACGAGGACGTGCCGCTGGAGGCGGTGCGTCCCGGCGATGTGCTGCGGGTGCGCCCGGGCGAGAAGGTGCCGGTGGACGGGGTCGTCACGGACGGGGCGAGCACGGTCGACGAGTCGATGCTCACGGGCGAGCCGGTGCCGGTGGCGAAGCGGACCGGGGACCCGGTGGTCGGGGCCACCCTGAATCAGACGGGATCGTTTTTGATGCGGGCCGAGCGGGTCGGGGCGGAAACGATGCTGGCGCGGATTGTCGAGATGGTGGCGGAGGCGCAGCGCAGCCGGGCGCCGATCCAGCGGTTGGCGGACCGGGTATCCGGGTGGTTTGTGCCGGTGGTGGTGCTGGTGGCGGTGCTGACGTTTGCCGGGTGGATGCTGTGGGGGCCGGAGCCGCGCCTCGCCTTCGCCATTGCCAACAGCGTGGCGGTCTTGATCATTGCGTGCCCGTGCGCGCTCGGGCTGGCCACACCGATGTCAATCATGGTGGGGGTGGGACGGGGGGCGCAGGAAGGCGTGCTGGTGCGCGAGGCCGCCGCCCTCGAAAACGCGGAAAAAATCACCCATCTGATCACGGACAAAACCGGCACGCTGACCGAGGGGCGGCCTGTGGTCAGCGAGGTGATGGCGGTGGCCGCGGGCGGCGAGCCGGACCTGCTGCGCCGCGCCGCCGCGCTCGAGCGCCTGAGCGAACATCCGCTGGCCCGCGCAGTGGTCCGTCGGGCGGAGGACGACGCGCTCGCGCTTCCGGAGGTGCACGACTTTTCTTCCATCACCGGGGCGGGGGTCGAAGGGGTGATCGACGGACGCCGGGTGCGGGTCGGCCAACGGACGTGGCTGGAATCCCTCGGAGTGACGGTGGCCGGGAAAATCGAAACCGCGGCCCGCGCGTGGCAGGAGCAGGCGCGCACCGTTGTCTGGGTGGCTGAGGAAACGACGCTGCTCGGGGCGCTGGCGTTGGCCGACCCGGTCAAGGCGACGACACCGGAGGCGGTGCGGTCGCTGCAGGCGATGGGGTTGACGCTGGTCATGATGACCGGGGACAACGCGCAGACGGCGCAGGCGGTCGGTCGCGCGCTGGGCATTGAGGACGTGCGCGCCGGGATGTCGCCCGCGGACAAACTGGCGGCGGTCCGATCATTGCGGGCAGGCGGCGCGGTCGTGGGCATGGCTGGCGACGGCATCAACGACGCTCCGGCGCTGGCCGAGGCGGATGTCGGCCTGGCCATGGGAACGGGCAGTGACGTCGCCATCCACACCGCCGGCCTGACGCTGGTAAAGGGGGATCTGCGCGGGATCGTGCGGGCCCTCGGGCTCAGCCGCGACGTGATGCGCAACATCCGGCAGAACCTGTTTTTTGCATTCGTGTACAATGCAGTGGGCGTGCCGCTGGCGTCCGGCGTGCTCTACCCGCTCACCGGCTGGCTGCTCAACCCGATGGTAGCCGGCTTGGCGATGGCTCTGAGCAGCGTTTCGGTCATCGGCAACGCGCTGCGGCTGCGGCACCGGCGCTGAGCGCCGGAACTTCCGGCGTGATTCTTGACCGGGGACGGGGCCGCCATCCATCATGAGCCAGTCCATGAGTTTTCCTGCCTGCAAGCACCGGAAATTCCGATCGAGGAGTGAACGTCCGCAGGGCCTGGCGTGGCTGGCGGCCGAGCCATTCCGCCTTTTTTTCGCGAGTGGCGCTCTGTGGAGCGTGGTGGGGGTGGCTTTGTGGCCGTTGTTTTACGGGCAGCACCTTGGGTTTTACCCGGGCCTGACGCATGCACGGCTGATGATCCAGGCTTTTGGCGGGGCGTTTGTCATCGGGTTTCTCGGGACGGCCGGGCCGCGGATGGCGACGGCGCCGAAGCTGACGGTGGCGGAGCTGGCCTGGTTGTTCGTCCTGCATCAGGCGGGTGCGGTGAGCCATCTGTGTCTGCGGCCGGTACTGGGTGATGTTTTCTTTCTCGGGCTGCTCGGTTCGTTGTTGGTCTCGCTGGTGGTACGGGTGGTGCGGTTCCGGCGGGAGGCGCCGCCGCCGCAGATGCTGCTGGCGCTGACCGGGCTCGGGTGCGGGTTGGCCGGGACCGCGCTGCTGCTGTCGCCGGAGACCATGGCGG
>JALRGF010000164.1 GCA_023253495.1 Verrucomicrobiales bacterium | reverse complement strand
CCCTGAGGGCCCGTCCCACCTCGCAGGCCTGGAAGGTCTGGTGATGCCTGCGCTTGGAGTTGGGGCGGGGGTTGGCGGTGGTGTTTTGGCACGCTACCGCCCATGGTGGGTGCCGGGGACGGCTGCACCTAGGGGTTTGGGAGGACGGGGTTTGGGGAAGGGGAGGGGAGGAATAAGAAAAAAGCTTATCCTAAGCGGGAAGAGCAGGTTTTGCAAGCCAAGGGGGCGGGAGAGGAAAAAAAGAGGGATGAAGGATACGGGAGGAAGGAGGGCTATTGGCTGCCGACGCGGCCGAGGACGATGTAGATCGATTTGAGGAGGATGCTGAAGTCGAGGACGAGGGAGGCGTGGGTGATGTAATGGAGGTCGAAGGCGAGTTTGTGGGCGGCGTCTTCGACGCCGGTGCCGTACGGGTAGTTGACCTGAGCCCATCCGGTGATGCCGGGTTTGGCGAGGTGGCGGAGGTGGTAGCCGGGCAATTTGTCCTCGTAATTGGCGACGCAGAGCGTCCATTCCGGTCGTGGGCCGACCACGCTCATGTCGCCGCGGAGGACGTTGAGGAGCTGGGGAACTTCGTCGAGGCGGGAGCGGCGGAGGAAGTGGCCGAGGCGGGTGATACGGGGGTCGTCGCGGGTGGTGGTGCTGCCGTCGCGTTCGGCGTGCTGGCGCATGGTGCGGAATTTCCAGATGCGGAATTCCCGACCGCGCAGTCCGGTGCGGTCCTGGCGGAAGAAGACGGGGCCGGGGCTGTCGAGTTTGATGGCGAGGGACAGGACGATCAGAAGCGGGGCGGCGAGGGTGAGGCCGGCGAGGGAGAGGAGGATATCGATGAGTCGTTTGCCGTGCCAGAAGGCGGACGACTGCTGGTGGAGGAAGGTGTGGTCAAAGAGCCAGTGGGTCGGGTCGTCGCTGACGTCGAGCATGCGCAACCGCTGCGACCAGAAGCTCTGCCAGGAATAGACCGGCAGGCCGGAGGCGTGCAGGGAGGCGAGCAGCGGGGCGATGCCGGCGAGGCGGGGGCCGGTGGTATCCGGGCCGAGCACGATGACGGAGGCGGCCGGGGTGTCCGGGGTGTTGTCCTGCAGGACGGAGGACAACGCGGGCGCGGTGATGGCTGCCGGGTCGAGCCGGATGAGCGGGACATTCGGTTTGACGAGGTTCAGGCCGGACTGGAGCCGGGCCTGTTCGGCGGGGGCGCCAATGAGGAGGACGCGCAGGCGGGCGGTTTGGGGGTGGCGACGGAAGGATCTTCGGGCGAACAGGCTGAGCCCGGCAAAGACCATCGGGGTGGCGAGCAGGAGCATCCGGCTCGGCTGCCCCTGCAGCCCGTAACTCCCGAAAAACAAGGCGGCGCCGGCACCGACAACGGTGGCCACCATGCCGGCAATCAGGGATTCGGCGCTGAAGCGGAGGGAGCTGAACTCGGTGTCCTGATCGTAGGCGCCGACCAGCGCGGCCGCCACCAGGGAAATGGCGCACGGGATCAGGAAAACGGTGGCGTTGGGCAGGGCGGAAGGGGTGCCGCGGATCAGCGAAACCAGTTGGTAGCAGAAGAAAAACGCGAGCGCCCAGAGCAGGGCGTCAATCAGGACCCAGATCAGCGGGTGGAGGACGGAGCGAGAGGGCAGGCGACCCGAGGCGCCGCCTCCCGGCTGGCGTCCCTCATGCGGCGACCACCGCTGCAGGACCGCACGGTAGTCGGGAGTGGCTGGCGGTGAGGTATCAGGGTCGATTCGGGAAATCGGACTGTTAAGGGAGGACAACATCATAGGGCGGAGATTGATAACCTCCCATTTTCATAAAGCAACTGCTGATTCCAAATAGGGAACAGAAAAAATGAACGCGGCCGGAGCCAGAGTTGTCGCTCATCGCTCCTCAAGCCGGAGAAAAGGTTTTCAGGCAGGCTTTGTGCCGTGTGGAGTGCGGGGGCACGACCCCGCTTTTTTTTCGTTCCCG
>JALRGF010000147.1 GCA_023253495.1 Verrucomicrobiales bacterium | reverse complement strand
TGTGCCCGTGTCGCTCTTCGACCTGCCCTTCGACTACGAAGCGTTCGCGGCGAAGGACAGTCTCATCGGCCACGGCGGTCTCGTCGTGTTCGACGACACCGCCGACATGCTCTGGATGGCGCGCTTCGGCATGGAGTTCTGCGCTATCGAGAGCTGCGGCAAGTGCACGCCGTGTCGTATCGGCTCGACGCGTGGCGTTGAGCATGCCTTTGGTTTCCTTGGTCAGGGGCATGTGCACGGTGATGAAGTCCGCCTCGGCGACGGCCTCCTCGACGGTGTCCTTGAGTTCGACGCGCAGCGTCTGGGCGCGTTGGGCGCTGAGGTACGGGTCGTAGGCGGTGACGCGCATGTTGAACGCCTGGGCGCGGCGGGCGAACTCTCCGCCGATGCGGCCCATGCCGAGGATGGCGAGGGTTTTGCCGTTGAGTTCGACACCTTCGAACTGTTTGCGTTCCCAGCGGCCGGCGATGACGCTGGCATGGGCCTGGGGAATGCGGCGGGCGAGGGCGACCATCAGGGTGAACGCGTGTTCCGCGGTGGAGATGGTGTTGCCGCCCGGGGTGTTCATGACGACCACGCCGGCGGCGGTGGCGGCCGGCACATCGATGTTGTCGACGCCCACGCCGGCGCGGCCGACGGCGCGCAGTTTCGAGGCCTTGGCGAAGACGTTGGCGGTGATTTTGGTCTGGGAGCGGACGATGATGCCGTCGTATTCGTGCGCGCTGGCCAGCAGATCATCGGGGGTGATGCCGATGCGCACGTCCACCTCAAGACGCGGATCTGCCTTGAGTTCATCTATGCCGATTTCCGAAATCGGATCGGCCACCAGGATCTTGGGGTTCGCCATCCATTTTCATAGTCGCCGCCCGTGGGGTGTCAAAAGAAAGCGGGGCGGTGGTGCGCGGCGAGCGGCGGGGGGTGGGGGTGGGACAATTTCCGCAGGGCGGGTGATGCCTGATTGACAGGGGGGCGGCGGATTGGGTAGAACCCGTGGAAATACCGCGGGTCCTCCTGTTTTTTCCGGTATGACGGACATCCTCAACCCTCTTCAGCCATGAAAAAATCCCTCAAGGCGGCCGGCGGGCTGTCGTGGTGCGCGCTGCCGGCGGCCTTATTTCTGCTGTTGACCCCGGCGGCGGAGGGACGGGTGATTGATGATTTTAACGACAACACGAAGACCGGGTGGACGGATTTCACTTTTGTGCCCGGACTGGGGATCGCGCAGGAGGCGGGGGGGCAGCTGCGGATTGAGCAGCCGCCGGCGGGTCAGGCGCTTTTTTCGGCGGCCCGGCGCACCTCGGAGCTGCTCGAGCTGAAGGAAGGACGGACGCTGGAAATGCGGGTGGATCTGGTCGAGGGGGGCGGCAAGGACTCCTTTGCGGTGCTGGCATTCATTCCCGAAGGCAATGAGACGAGCACGCTGGCGGGATACGGGCTGGCCAAATCAACGACCGACATTCTGATCACCAAGGGGATCAACAAATATTTCTACAATCGGAATCCCGAGGTGGCCATCCGTCAAGATGCGGTGGCGCTGGTGCTGACGTTGAGTGTGCGCGGCGGAGACGTGCACATCCGGGCGCGGGTGCTCGACACGGAGAGCGGCGATGCGGTTCTTTTCGAGCAGACGGTGGTTGACACGCCGGCGGCGGATGTGCTTGTCAACGGGACGGACAGCCCGGCGGCACCGTATGTGACCAAGGGGCATTTCACGTTGTACCTGTATCAGGATTTTGACGCCGCGGCGCCGGAGGACCCGTATCGGGCGGTTTTTGACAATGCCGAGGTGTTCGAGACGGACCGGGAGGTTCTGGATGACTTTGATGACAACACCAAGACCGGGTGGACCGATTTTACTTTTGTGCCCGGTCTGGGGATTCCGGTGGAAACCGGCGGGCAGTTCCGGTTTGAGCAGCCGCCGGCCGGGCAGGCATTGTTTTCGGCGAGCAGGAAGACGTCGAACCTGCTGTCGTTGCGCGACGGCGAGCGGCTGCATCTGGAGGTCGATCTGCCGCAGGGTGGCGGGCCGGATTCCTTTGCGGTCCTGGCATTTATTCCCGAAGCCAACGAGACCAGCTCGCTTTCCGGCTACGGTCTGGCCAAGTCGACCTCGGACCTGCTGATCACGAAGGGGATCAACCGGTATTTTTTTGACCGGAATCTGGATCCTCCGGTCAAGCAGGACGCGGTGCGGCTCGGGCTGGTGATGACAGCGCGGCGGGGGCGGGTGGAGCTGGAGGCGGAGGTGCGGGATCTGGAGGATGCCGGGGCGTTGTTGTTCCGGACCTCGGCGGTGGACACGCCGCAGGCCGACATCATGGCCGGAGGCACCGACACCCCGCCGGCACCGTTCATCACCTCCGGTCATCTCGTGCTGTATCTCTACCAGGATTTTTCGGCGAGTGCGCCCGAGGATCCATATCGCGCCTTTTTTGACACTGCCGTGGTCCACCGGGCACCAGCCCCGCCGAATGCCGCTCCGGTGATTTCCGGGATTGAGCCGGCACCTTATGCGAATTTCCAGCCGGCCGGCACCGCGGTCCGCTTCACGGTCACCGATGATCAGCCGGTGGTCGACGCGCTGGTTTCGGTGACGCTCAATGGCACGGTCTACACCACCGCCAACGGACTGGTGGTGAGCGGGACCGGCGGGGTGCGCACGGTCACGCTGCCCGGGGTGGTGGCGGCCAACGGCAATTATGCCGCCACCCTGGCGGCGGCGGACAGCGCGGGCGCGGCCACCAGCACCCAGTTGTTCTTTGACACTTTTGCGTCCGACACCCTGGTGGTGGAGTCCGAGGACTACAATTTTGACGGGGGCGGTTTCATCAATGCTCCGGTGGTCATTGCCGAGGGGACCGGTCCCCAGGCCGATGCCTATGGCGGCCAGACCGGGGTGCCCGACGTCGATTTCGCGGACACCCGGCGATCGCCCAACGGCACGAACACCGCCTATCGATTCAATGACCCGATCCGGATGCAGCGGTCGTTTGATGCTGAGCGGGCGAGGTATGCGGCGGCCGGCGGGGCGGCGGCGGGGGTCTATGACTACGAGGTCGGGGATTTTGTGGCGGGGGAATGGATGAATTACACGCGGACGTTTCCGGCGGGATCTTACCAGGTGTATGTGCGCCAGTCGCAGGTAAATCAGGCGGCGTCCGAATGCGTGCTTGAGCGGGTGACCAGCGCGCCGGACCAGCCGCAGCAGACGACGGCCGTGCTCGGATCGTTTCTCGGGGTGCCTTCGGGATTTCTGTCGCGCACCATCCCGCTGACTGACGGGACCGGCCGGAACCCGGTGGTCCTGCGCCTGTCCGGTCCGACCACGCTGAGGATGCGGCAGGTGACGACGACGCCGGGCGACGCGGCGCGCACGCAGAATTATCTGGCCTTTGTGCGGGTCTCGGATGCCGGTCCGCAGCGGGCGCTGGTGTCCAGTCTGACGCCGGCGCCGGACGCAACGGTGGAAACGGTGACCCCGGAAGTGCGGGTGGAAATCCAGAACCGGGATACCTCGGTGGTGCCGGC
>JALRGF010000062.1 GCA_023253495.1 Verrucomicrobiales bacterium | reverse complement strand
GGTGGTTTGAAGTCGTGCTGCCGAACTTTGTTCTGAGGAAGACAGCTCGTTTGCCTGAAGAGCTGGGTCAAAAAGCAGCGACGACGATCGAGAAGCTCAGGCTTTTCAACGACTCCAAAGTGCGCTTCACCCGGTGGTTATGGTATAAACGCCATTGGAACAATGGAGATCCGCTGATCGATTTGCTTGAGAAAGATGCCCCGCTCGTCGCAGCCGCCGTCAGGAAAGCCCGGGCTGCTGGAGAACCACTGCCCGATCCGAACGACTGCCTGCCCGACCACCGGGTCAAAAAAAGAAACCGTCTTTACGTTCGCCGGGATGCCCGCAACAAGGATACCGCGGAGATTCCGACGACAGGCCCGCAGGGAGTGCCATAGCCCCCGTTGCTCGACAAAAAGAGCGCGTAACACGTCTCCTGCCACCTCCCCACCGCTTCCCGTGAGTCCATCAATCCCCCCGCCATTTCCCCCCATTTCCCATGACCTCCGCTGATGTCCGCACCCGCCTGGTGGAAGCTGTGCAGCTCGATCTTATCGGTCCGTCCAACGACCATCCCTGCGCCCACGAATGGCTGCCGCAGTCGCCGCAACGCTGGTATCTCGGAGGATATCTCGTGCCGCGCCAGGCACCACCGGAGCAGCGGGAGGGAGACGATGGAGAGTTGCCGCTGGAAGAAGGCAATGCCGGGCAGGGCGACGACGAGGAAAACCCGGACGCAGCGCAACAGCAGCCGAGCTACCGGCCGTCGTCCATGGGGCTGACCGTCCTGCTCCACCCGGAGAGTGATTCGGTCCGCGCCACCGTGCGCTGGGGTGATTACCGCAGTGTCTTTTTCGATGAGGAGGACGCGGAGGACGGCGCGGAGGGTGAGGAGGAGGACGAGGAGGAGGCGGTCGACACCGCTTTTGCCACGGAATGGGACGAGGCACCGGCCCCCCCCGCTGCCGCCGCGCCGCCGCGGGTGGCCGAACAGCCGGTCGGCTATGAAACCGCAACCAGACCCCGCCGCCGCGGGTTCCGCCGCGAACCGCGGGAGGAAGTGCTCGTCATCAAGCTGGAGGGTGCCCGCGGGAGCCGGGAATTCGAGGTGCCGGACAGCCGGGGGCTGCGCGTGCTGGTCGACTGGCAGGCGTTGCCCGCCATGGCAGGGACGCAGTTGAATCCGGGGGCCCGGGCGGTGTCGGCTTTTCTCGTCAACGACCGGCGGTCATCGGGAAAACGGATCCTCGCCAAGAGTATTGCGTTCCAGGTGCAGCTCGAGCTTTCCTGTGACCAAGGGTTCTGGGGGCGGCCGGACCTGCGCGGGCTGGTGGCCCCGCAGGAATCGGACAACGACGAACGAATCGCCGACCTCCACTACCGGGACGTGCTGGAGTATGGCGTCGGCCACGGAATCTCGGTCGCCGCGGAGGAATCCTCGCCGGGCCACTGTTCCCGCGTCACCACCGTCTGGATCCCGTCGGCGGAAGTCGCTCGCGTCGACCACTCGGACCATCAGGTCATCGGGCCGGTGGAGACGTCGATGGAGGCGCTGGGTCGTCTGAGCACCATGGACGAGGTGCGGGCCGCCCTGGATCCGCTGGTCGCTTCGTACCGCGCATGGATCGCCGCCCGGGAAGCCGGGATCGGGCGCGCTGACCTGACCCATGCCCGCCAGCAGACGGCGCATGATCTTATCATCGGAGCCAAAACGGCGGCGGACCGCATCGAAGCCGGCATCCTCGCGCTCGAGGATCCGGTC
The DNA here is from genome assembly GCA_023253495.1 of Verrucomicrobiales bacterium. Classification (GTDB taxonomy): domain Bacteria; phylum Verrucomicrobiota; class Verrucomicrobiia; order Verrucomicrobiales; family V1-33; genus CAJBME01. Next base: position 9,934 of record JALRGF010000062.1, on the reverse strand, counting down.
TGCCGGAACGCCTTCGTCATCGCCAACCGCGCCATGAACCGTGCCGCCCGCCAGCGGGCATCGGTCCAGCAGGGAAAGAATCCGGACGAGGTGGCCGCACCCCGCTGGCGAGCCTTCCAGCTCGCTTTTATCCTCATGAACCTGCGCGGTCTGGTCACCCCGGGTCACCCCGATCGCCGGACGGTCGACCTCCTGTTCTTTCCAACCGGCGGCGGCAAAACCGAGGCGTACCTCGGACTGGCGGCCTTCACTCTGGTCCTGCGCCGTCTGCGCCACCAGCCGGTCAGCGGGGCCGGGGTCTCGATCATCATGCGGTACACGCTGCGTCTGCTCACTCTCGACCAGCTGGGTCGCGCCGCCGCGCTGATGTGCGCGCTGGAACTGGAACGCGCGGAGAACCCGGAGCTGGGAGCCTGGCCGTTTGAAATCGGGCTCTGGGTCGGGTCTGGAGCCACCCCGAACCGGATGGGTAGCGCGGGCGACCAATCCCCCGGGCGCGACGACACCGCCTACGCCAAACTGACACGCTACCGCAACAAACCCGAAAAGGAACCCGCCCCCATCCCGCTGGAGGAATGTCCTTGGTGCGGCACCCGGTTTTCCAAGGACTCGTTCCAACTGGTGCCGGCCGGTGCTGCCACGCCCACCGACCTGCGGATCGGCTGCGACAATATGCACTGCGCGTTTTCCCCCGCCCGCCACAACGCCTGTCTGCCGATTCTCGGGGTGGACGAGCCAATCTACCGGCGGCTCCCGTGCTTCCTGATCGCCACCGTGGACAAATTTGCCGCCCTGCCGTGGACGGGCCGCGTCGGCGCGCTCTTCGGCAAGGTCGAGCGTCAGGATGACGACGGGTTCTACGGCCCCTGCGACCCGGGGCGGGGGCGGGCCCTGCCGGGGGGGCGCCTGCCGCCCCCGGACCTCATCATCCAGGACGAGTTGCACCTGATCTCCGGGCCGCTGGGCACCGTGGCCGGGATCTACGAGGCGGCCATCGCCGGCCTCTGTGAGACCGATCTTCCGGAGGGCGGCTCTCTCGTTCCGAAAATCGTCGCCTCCACCGCCACCGTGCGTCGCGCCGAACAACAGATCCGCGCGCTTTTCGGACGGGAACAGACGACCATTTTTCCCCCGCCGGGGCCGGACCGCGACGATTCCTTTTTCGCCCATACCGTCGCCCCCACGCCGGAAAACCCCGGGCGACTCTACCTCGGGCTGGCCGCCCAGGGGCGGAGCATGAAGGTCCTGTTGCTGCGCAGCGCGCTGGCCCTGCTCTCAGCCGCCGAACAGCTGTACCGCGACGCCGGCGGCCCTGACCCCCGCAACCCGGCCGACCCGTACATGTCCCTGCTGGGGTACTTCAACAGCCTGCGGGAACTCGGCGGATCCCGTCGGATCATCGAGGACGAGGTCTTCGTCCAGGCCGCTTACCGATGGAAACGCAACCGCCTCGACCCTCCGCAACGCCTTTTCGCTCCACGCACCATCAAGCGCGATCCGGTGGAGTTGACGTCGCGCGTCAGCACCAACCGCGTCTCGCAGGCCAAACGCCAGCTCGGCACCGATTTCACCGAAAAAAACCAGCGGGTCGATGTCGCCCTGGCCACCAACATGATTTCCGTGGGTCTGGACATCGTGCGTCTGGGTTTGATGGTCGTCTTCGGTCAGCCGAAAACATCGTCGGAATACATCCAGGCGACCAGCCGCGTCGGCCGGGACAAAAACCGCCCGGGTCTGGTGGTCACGCTGCTCAACGCCCATCGACCGAGGGACCGGTCCTACTACGAACGCTTCAACGTGTACCACCGGACGTTCTACCGGTCGGTGGAAGCCACCAGCCTGACACCCTTCTCCCCGCGGGCGCTCGACCGCGCCCTCGCCGGAGCCCTTGTCGGCCTCTGCCGTCAGGGGCTGCCGGAGATGGTACCGCCGTCGGGTGCCAGCCAGATCCTCTCTCATCTGCCGGCCCTGCAGGAAATCGCCCGGGTCTTCGCGGAGCGCGCCCGTACCCACGACGCCGACAAAAGCGCCTCCGGCGAAGGCACGGATATCGCCCAGAAGGTCCAGGAGGTCGTGGAGGAATTGCTCTCCCGCTGGGCCGGCGTGGCTGATGCCCTCAGCCGCGACGGCGGCACTCTGGTCTATCAGAAATCTGAAGGCAGCCGCCAGGGAACTGCGCTGGTGCATGACTTTCTCGACCGGGATCTGGAGACCATGGAGCCGGTCTACCGGATGTTCCGCGCCAATCGCTCGATGCGCGACGTGGAGGCCGCCGTCGATATTCTCGTCAAACCATCTCAACGGGGAACCAACCAATGAGCCGCACCCAGATTCGCGCCAATCAGCTGATCACCACATTCGGCCCCGGGGCCATGGTCGACCTGCCCGACAAATCCGTCATCATCGGAGGGCTCGATTCATGGATCTTCGAGCCGGGCCGCCACGGAATCGTTCAGGAACCGCGGCTCGCCGCCAAGGTGGCCCACGCACTGCGTCGCCAGAACCAGGAATTCCGCGGCCTATCCATCGATCTGCGCCAGCCGCCACCGGCCAGCGAGCGTTTCTATCAAAAGGGGAGTCTCACCCCGGGCGTCACCGGGTTCGAGTTTCCCCACTGGTTCATTGTCCAGCAGGTCGAGCAGACACCCCAGAAATACCGGCGGCGGCGTCTCGTTTTCCGCGACGCGCTCACAAAGGGCAGGTTCCACGAGGGCGATGAAAAGCGCTCGGTGGTCCCGGTCCGCTTCGTCCGGGCCTGCCAGAGAGGTCATGTCGGCGACATCCCGTGGCGGCAGTTTGTCCACCACAACGCCAGCTCCTGCCAGCAGGACATCTGGATCGAAGAACGCGGGACGACCGGGGACCTCGGAGAAGTCTGGATCGTCTGTGATTGCGGCAGCAGCCGTTCGGTCAGCGATGCGGCTTCCTCCGGGGCCCTCGGCCAATGCAATGGCAGCCGGCCGTGGCTCGATGACTCGGAATCGGGGTGCCGGGAAACCAACCGTCTGCTCGTCCGCACGGCCAGCAACGCGTTCTTTCCCCAGACGTTGCCGGTCATTTCCATACCGGATAGTTTGAAGGCGGTGGAAGCGGCCGTCCTGGAATGCTGGGATGGTTGTCTCAACGAGGTGCAGGCAATCGAGGATCTGGGGATCGCGCTGAAATTCAACGGAACCGTCCGGGATCGGCTCGCCGGTTTCTCCCCCGAGGTGATCATGGAGCAGATCCACCGGATCCGCGGCGGTACGAACCCCGAGGGGCTGGCCAAACCGGTCAAGCAAGTCGAGTTCGAAGCATTCGCCCAGGCCCTCCCGGACCACCGGACGGATCAACCGGACCGCGACTTTTTTGTCCGCGAGCTGGAGCACTCTCTCTGGTCGTCGCCTCTCATGTCCGGGATCGAAAGGGTGGTTCAAGTGCACCGCCTGCGCGAGGTGGTCGCTTTGCTCGGATTCACCCGGTTCGAACCGGGCACCCCCGATGTAACCGGCGAGCTGGACCTGAATGTGCAGCGCGCTCCGCTCGCCAACCGGCCGTCCTGGGTGCCGGTCTCCGAAAACCGCGGCGAAGGCGTGTTTCTTCAATTCAAGGCGGAGGCGGTCGAGGCATGGGCCGCGTCGCCCGCGGTCGTCGACCGGTCGGCGGAATTGCGCGCGTCCCTCGAACGATGGCAGGCCGCGCACCCGCTCACCCAGGTCGACTTCCCGGGCATCAGCTACATCATGCTTCACTCGCTTTCCCACCTCCTGATCAGCGCCCTCTCGCTCGAATGCGGCTACCCGATTTCCTCGGTGCGCGAACGAATCTACGCCCCCAAGGAAACCGGCGAAATGGCAGGCTGCTACGGGCTGCTGCTCTACACCGCCTCGGCCGGCGCCGAGGGCACTCTGGGCGGTCTTGTCCACGCGGCCCGCGACATCCGGCGCCACCTGCTCCGCGCCGCCCAGATGGGTACGCTTTGCTCGAATGACCCGGTCTGCGCCTCCGGCGTGGCCGGCACCGCCTCCGTCAACCGCATCTCCGGATGCGCCTGCCACGGGTGTCTTTACATCCCCGAAACTTCCTGCGAGCGGTTCAATCAATTTCTCGACCGCAGTCTGGTCATCCCCACTCTCGAACGCCGCGACTGCGCTTTCCTCAGCCTGTGAACCCGCCCCCTCCAGCGAACGGACTGGACCGACTGCTCGACTTCCCGGCCCCCACTCTCGCCGCCCTGGCCGACTCCCTGCAACACGGCCCGCTGCGGCACGGGATCACCGAGGGTCTGCTGCGCCCGTTGCTCGGCTCAGCCGCCACCGAGCTTGCCACTTCCCTGCGTTCGCTCACCGACTCCGGCTGTACGCTCTCCGCCCTCGCCCTCTTCTGCCGCACCCTGCACGCCGCGCGCCAACAGGCCGCCACCACCGAATCCTCGGTCAACCTCGCCCTCAGCGGCCCTCCAGTCAGCGGCTCCCCGGTCATCGACACCCCCACCGTCGTGCGCTCGCTCTTCTCCGAGGCCCGCTCGGAAGTCCTCGTCGCCAGTTACGTCTTCCACTCCGCCGCAAACCTGCTCGCCCCGCTCGCCGCCCGCCACGACTCCGATCCCGGCTTTCGCGTTCGCATTGTCGTCGACCTCTCCCACCAACGCCAACACCCCGCGGAACCGCTCCCGATCATCGAACACCGCTTCCTCCGGTCGTTCCTCAAGGACCATTGGCGCGGAATCCGCCCGCCGGAAATCTGGCACGACCCACGCTTCGCCTCGCCTCAACCGGACGGCCCATCCGGTGTCATGCACGCCAAACTGGTCGTCATCGACCGCGCCGCCGCCCTCGTCACATCCGCCAATTTCACCGCCGCCGCCCAGGAACGCAATATCGAGGCCGGCCTGCTCATCCGCCAGCCTCGCCAAGTCCAGCGGCTCCTTGACTACTTCGACGGCCTCACCACCACCGGCGTCCTCAAAGCCATTCATTCCTGAACCATTCCCACCGCCGTCGGTGCCCGGCTGCGCCATTCCCACCCCATGACCCCGACTCCCAAAACCATCCAGATCTTCCTCCCCGGCGGCGACCCGCGAGGTATCCGCGTCGCGGAAATCACCACTCGTATCGTCCAGGTCATCGAGGTACCACGCAGTCGGCTCGCCGACTTCTTCCGCATGCCGGAAAGCGGTCAGGTGGCGGTGTACTTCCTCTTCGGGCAGGATGAAGGGACCGGCCAGCCGCGTGTCTATATCGGCCAGACCGGCGACCTGTGCGCCCGTCTCAAGGCGCACCACGACAAAAAAGACTTCTGGGAGAGAGCGGCGGTGCTGGTCTCACGGACCAACTCGCTCACCCAGACCCACGCCCTCTTTCTGGAGTGGCATTGTCTCCAACGCGTACGCCAGGCCGCTCGCTACAGTGATGAAAATGGCAACGGGGGCACCAAACCTCACACGCCGCCCCCACTCGAGGCCGATTGCCTGGAAATTTACGAAAGCGGCCACACCCTCCTCAGCACCCTCGGTTACCCGCTCTTCGATCCTCTCTCCAAGCCACTGCTCGAAAGCACCGAAGAGGACATCTTCCACTTGACCGGCCCGGGCACTGACGGGAGGTGCCAATACACCGACGAGGGATTCGTCGTCCTCAAGGGATCCATGGGACGACTCGCAGTTGTCCCATCCTTCGCCGGCACCAACTGGCACAGCTTTCGGGAAGGCCTCATCGCCGCCGGCGACTTGCAACCTCAGGGTGACCAACTCGTCGCCACCAAAGACCTCCTCTTCCACAACCCCAGCAAAGCCGCCGCCATGCTCCTCGGCCGGTCCGCCAGCGGTTGGACGGAATGGAAGACCAGCACCGGCAGAAGCCTGGACGACGTCAAAAGAAAGCCGCTGCAACAATCCTGAGATCCTTGCCCACGCCTCGCCCCTCACGCCCCATCCACAACGCAATCCGTTTCGCCACAGTCCGACGTGCAAGGAGTCTCTCGACTCCGCCCAAAAATTGCCGTCCACCGGCACAACACCATTTTCTTTGTTCAGGAAAAAACCACCCCATCACCTGCACGGATGTTCTTCCGCCTCGGTGCACTGCCCCCACTCCCTCCGATCCATCCACTGATATTTCCATTCCACATATGTCACATTCAGCGGCGCATCGCCTTCCAGTTGTTTCACATGGTGCCGAGTTTCTCGTGCTCGGCCTTCTCATGCGTCGCAATATTCTGGCCTACAAAGCGCCTCCGAATAACGAGGGTTATGATTTGATTTGCATCCACCCCGACCCGAAAAAAGCGGCGCGACAGATTCGGATTCAGGTCAAGAGCAGGTATCAGACGGACTGCGACCGCGCGTTTCCAGTGAAGGAAAAATCATTTGATGCTTTTGATTATCTCATCGTCGCATTCCTGAATATTGGCTATTTTTACCAGAAAAAGGAATGTCTTTCGGGAAGACAAGCACCGGAGTTTTACACCCTGCCGGTTTCGTTCATCCGCGACCATCACAGAAGCATGTCATCGGGATGGGAAAAGGTGGCGACACGACATCTTGATTTGACACGGTATCGTGATGATCGCGGCTTTGAATTGATTGCCGACGCTCTATCGATTCCCTACCCATCCAGAGAAAACGCCAATGGTTAGCAGGTCGTGGCGCGACATCACCTCTGCCATGTCCGAAGTTTCAGGAATCCCAGAGCCTGCGGAGGTGCCTGGCGCTGGACCCCTGTGCCATGAGCGGGAGGTGCAGGCCAGTATCGAGGCGGCGGCGCGGCTGTCTTCAGTCCGCACCCGACTGCCAAAAACACCGGTTTTCCCGCGCCCGAAACCGGCTTTTGTGACTTGATCCGGCGAGGTCCTTGGTGACCCGGGCCGACCGGATTCACACGCATGCCTCATCCAGACACGCAACGATTGATGACCCTGGTCGCCGAGCGGACCGGGCACCCGGTGGCTGTGGAGACCGGGTCGGGGTTTTACGAGCAGGCGCAGATGATGTCGGCGCGGCCTGGGGCGCCGGTGCACCTGATCCGGGTGAATGAGAAGTGGCGTGATCAGGCGGACTACGTGGTGGCCGCTCAGTGCGGCATGCTGCCCGTCATGTGGTCCGACCCGTCCCGGGTGTTCGGCATGGCCTTTGATGACGATGCCTGTTCGGCGCAGGCGGCCGGGTGGGCGGGCAGCCGGCAGCTGGCCTCGTTGCCTCGAGGCGAAGCCCTGCGCACGGCGCGGTATGATGTCGAGGGGCTTTTGAAGCAACTGAATGCGATGCCGCTGGAAATCCGGGTGGCGGCCTTCTGTCATGCCGAGTGTCCCGGCCTGCGGCCGATGCAGGCGGATCTCTTCGACGCGCCGCTTCGCGAGTTGTCGTCGGTTTTTGCGCCTGCGATCCGGGAGCGAGCACCGGCCGAGGTGTTTGAGTGCAATGTGGTCATGAATGCGGCGCTGGCGGGCCAGTGGGCGCGGTTGATCGGGAATCCGCTGGTGTGAGGTGCCATCCATCCGCCCGTTTCGGGCTCGGCCAGGAACCGGCGGGGTATGGGGCGAGTCGGGAAGGTGTTTCGGGATGCTCTCCGGAGGTCTGCGCGTGGCTCCGACCTCCGGTTCTGTTCTGGCATCCCTGCGGGATGAGGGTGGGCGCGAGGGAGGGACAGAGTGGGGGGCCATAGTTGCCTTTCCGCTCAGGCCCGTTCGAATCATTGCGGGATCACGGCGAGTGCGGACTTTCCTCCTTTGACGAGATGCGCTGGGATCCGCTGGTCGAGAGTCACGAACCTGGCCGAATGATGGATGGCGAGAGTGAGAAGATAGAGATCGGGCAACTGGGATGACCCCACGCCTTTCAAGAGAACATTCCGGTCCATCAGGGAAACCGAATCCTCGAGGAAAGTGTGATCATTTCTTCCGCGCAGGACTGCCAGGTCCCTGGCCGCTCCTTCCGGAGATCCCGGGCCACCAGGATAGGTGGGATGACCGTAGATGCGCAGGAAACCAAGTTCGGTGAGCGGGCAGGTGGCAATCCCCATCTGCCGCTGCGAACCAAGCCATGCCCGCGCCCGGAGATGAAACTGATGCCCGGGGTCGACCCGCGCGATGAGGACGTTGATGTCGAGCAGCGCAAGCATCAGATGCCTTCCTGATCGCGGAGGTGGCGGACGAATTCATCGGTGACGACCACCCCGGATCCCGCCGGTCGTTTCAATACCGGCCAGCCATCGTCATCGATGACGAAATGATCCTCCGAGGTTGGTTGCGGGGCTCGGTACAGATCCTTTTCCAGCGCCCGGTTGAGCAACTCCTTGAAGGTCATCTTTCGCTCCGCGGCGGCAGTTCTTACCGCAATCATCAGATCGTCGCGGATTTCAACCGTGGTTTTCATATGGGTCATCGTATGGGCGTATGGGTTTATGTCAACAGTACCGCTTGGGAGTCAGCTGGCAGCAAGGCCTCCTGCTCGCCCTGCGCCGGGGGGGCGAGGCTCCGACCTACGCCGCTGCGCCACACGAATGGGAATGCGATTTCGTCACGCCCAGACTCGCCATCCAGTGCTGTGCCCGGCTCACCCCGGAAAACCGCGCCCGCGAACTATGCGATCTGCTTGCCGCCGCGACGCTCCCCGATGCCGCGGGCGGTACACCGCGCGAATTGTTCGTGCTCACGCTGGATCAGGCCGACGCGCTGGTCGAAAATCGCCGCGCCATCAAGGTTATTCCCGTCTGGGAATGGCTGGATTGAACGTCAGTGATCGACGCGCCCGCATGGACCGGTCGGCGGGTTTTCCTGTCCTCTTTTGCCGGCAGAGCTGGCGGCTTCAGAATCGCTTCCGCGCCGGGCCGCCGATTCCGCCTTGCCGGCGGTACCCCAACCGCAGGTCGTTCAGAATGCCGCTCGGTTGGCGTACCGACGCGAGTCGGAACCGGTGGGGTATGCGGTGAGCGGGGGCGTGGTCCTTGGCCGGCGCTGCCTCGGACATCCCTGCGGTCGGCATGGCCTGGGCGGTTGTTGTACCCCGCTCCTTTTCCCAAGCGCTTCTGCTCCCGCCCGATCATCGTCTCGTGTCGGCCAAGCCGCCGCCCCATCTCCGCTCGGTTGCGCCCCCCTTGTACAGGAGTTCAATCTGTGCTCATTGTTCGCGTGACAGGTCGGTGTAGGCCCTCAGTATGGTTTGTTTCGCATCTCTAGTCTGAACCTGCATCCATCCTCACGCTGTTGCCCTTGCCCTTAAAAATTGAAACCGACGAATAAACCAGCCTATGGACGCGCTCTCCCTTCATTCCAAAATCTTGGAAGGCTACCAAGACTACATCAAGAGCTTCATTGATATTCATGACTTGGATATTCGGGAGAAAGTTGCTGAGGCACTAAAAACAGGGAAACTCTGGCCTGACCCACTTATCCAGTTCAACCCATCATTTGAAAAGAATGGCTCCATTGAAGATCTGATCGCGGACGGAACACTTCATGCGGAAGTTGGAAGGGTCTTCAAAGGCTTTTCTCTCTACTCGCATCAGATTGAAGCAATGAGGTTGGGAGCAAAACCGAGCAGTTTTGTCGTCACCTCCGGCACAGGATCCGGCAAGTCACTGACTTATCTGGGTTCGATCTTCAACCATCTTTTTCGATCAGGCGCAGGCAAAGGCGTACAGGCGATTCTGGTTTACCCGATGAATGCTTTGATCAATTCCCAGGAGGAGGAATTGAAAAAGCTCGCCGCAGGCTATGAGGCCAGCACAGGCACGCCCTTCCCACTCAAGTTCGCGGCATACACAGGCCAGACGAAATCAGAAGTCCGCAAGCAGATTATCGACGCGCCACCAGACATCCTGCTTACGAACTACATGATGCTGGAGCTGCTTCTGACCCGGCACGGCGAGCGTGGTATCCGGGACTCCATCTACAGTTCACTGCGCTTCCTGGTATTTGATGAACTGCACACCTACAGAGGAAGGCAGGGAGCGGATAT
>JALRGF010000057.1 GCA_023253495.1 Verrucomicrobiales bacterium | reverse complement strand
GTCAGATCCGCGACATCGAGCGCACCGCCGGTCGTCTCGGCCAGGGGGGCGGCAACGGCCGCGACCTTCAGGCGTTGGCCGCCTCGCTCCAGCGGCTTCCCGAGGTGCAGGCCGCTCTCGGGTCGATGGCCGCGCCGGACACCCCGCCGCCCGCTCTGGCCGCCGCCCTTCTCGGCAAACTGGCGGATTTCAGCGACCTCACTTCGGCCATCGACCGGGCCATCGTCGACGAACCGCCGGCCACCATCAAGGACGGCGGCTTCATCCGCGACGGGTACCACGAGGTGCTCGACGAACTGCGCGGCGCGGCCGGTCAGGGCAAGGAATGGATCGCCCAGCTGCAGGCGCGCGAAATCGAAGCCACCGGCATCAAGTCGCTCAAGATCCGCTACAACAGCGTGTTCGGGTACTTCATCGAGATCTCCAAAACGAATGCCGACAAGGCGCCGCCGCATTACCACCGCAAGCAGACGATGGTCAATGCCGAGCGCTTCATCACCCCGGAACTCAAGCAGATCGAAGACAAGATCCTGGGCGCCGAAGAGCGCTCGAAAAAGCTCGAGGTCGACCTGTTTCACGAGTTGCGAACGCGTGTCGGCGGCCACCTCGACGCCCTCCAGCTGGCCGCGGAGGCGGTGGCGACCGTCGACGTGCTCGCCTCCCTCGCGGAAACGGCGCGGCTCTTCAACTACTGCCGCCCGCTCCTCAACGACACCCGCACGCTCTACATCAAGGACGGCCGTCACCCGGTGCTCGACCACGTCGCCGGCGGCGAACGGTTCGTGCCCAATGACGTCGCTCTGGAGCCGGAACGCGCCCGCCTGCACATCATCACCGGTCCGAACATGGCGGGCAAAAGCACGTACATCCGCCAGGTCGCCCTGCTCACGCTGATGGCCCAGATCGGGTCGTTCCTCCCGGCCGCCAGCGCGGAAATCGGGCTGGTCGACCGCATTTTCACGCGGGTCGGGGCGAGCGACGACCTGTCGCGCGGGCAATCGACATTCATGGTCGAGATGAACGAGACGGCTCTGATCGTGAACAATGCGACCGATCGCAGCCTGGTGATCCTGGATGAGATCGGGCGCGGCACGAGCACGTTTGATGGCCTCAGCCTGGCGTGGAGCATTGCCGAACACCTGCACGACAAGATCGGGGCGCGCGCCCTTTTCGCCACGCACTATCATGAGTTGACCGCCCTCGCGAAATCGCGCCCGGGCGTGCAGAACTACAACGTCGCGGTCCGCGAGTGGAACGACCAGGTCATTTTCCTGCGCAAGATTGTCGCCGGTGCGGCCGACAAGAGCTACGGCATCCACGTCGCCCGCCTCGCCGGGCTGCCCGACGAAATCATCAGCCGCGCCAAAGTCATCCTCGCTCACCTCGAGGCCAATGCCGCGTCACCCGAAGGAGAAACAGGAGCCGAGGCCGGCGGCGTCCGGGCCACGCGCCGCGGCGCGAAACCGCGGGGCGATGCGCCGGGCGGGGACGACACGCTTCCGGTCGCGGCCCCGGCGCAGTTGACGCTTTTCTGATCGGTGAGGGCGGGGGCCGACGAGCGGAGATCGATAAACACAGATACCCCCGGCAGGGTGCTCACCGGCCATCCGAGCGGGGCTGGGGCATCTAACGAAATTCCACCCACTCAAGGTCGCAGACGGCGTCCGGATCACCGGTGAGGCGGAAACACACATCGACGGGCGCGTCGGTCATCGTTTCCGGCAGCGAGAGCCGCAGGGAAAGTGCGGGACGGCCGCGGTCGGCTCCGGGCGCGGTCGCCGGCACGGCGGCTCCGGCCAGCAGGGGTCCGTCGGGCCCTCCGGCGCGCATTTCCAAGGTGGCCGGGGCGCCGGAGGTCCGGCGGAGCTGGACATCGACGGCGGAGACGCCCGTCAGGCGCACCCGCTCGAAGAGGATCCATCCGCCAGTGCGGGTGCGGGCGACCATGCCGGTCTCGAGATTGTGCTGGGTGGTCGTCAGCGCGGAGCGGTCAAAGGCGGCGGCCAGCTGGCGGCGCGTGCGGAGCACGATCCGGCTTTCGGCGGTCAGTGGCGCGGCCTCGGCCGTGCCGGCATCGGTGGCGGCGGCCGTCAGGACAATCACCCCGTTGGCAAATGTCCCCCAGCTGTCCGACGGCCGATCGACAGTCACGGTGCCGGCAGTGCCGGCGGGCAGACGCCGGGACTGGCGCGCTGCCAGCGACAGGATCCAGTCGACCATCAGCCGCGTCTCGGCCTCGGTGTGCTGCGGGTGCGGCGGCATCGGGACCTGGCCCCAGACGCCGGCGCCGCCCCGGATAATCGCGCCCGCCAGCCGGTCGCGGGCGTCGGGGTCGGCGGCATATTTGCGGGCGACCTCGGTGTACGGCGGACCGGCGCTGGCGTCGGCGGTGCGGTGGCACGAAAAGCAGGTGCCAGCGCGCATCAGAGCGAGTCCGGGAAAGGCAGAGGCCTCGTCCTCCCCGCTGGCGCGGTCGCGGCGTTCCATCTGCACGGACACCGTCTCCGCTCCCAGAGTCCCATCCTCGGCGTCGGCCGCCTCCAAGCGCCAGGCAATCGGCGACCCGAAATCAAAGAATCCCCCGTCCGCCGGCTCGGCAAACCGCACCGTCGGCGGCGTGTTGCCGACGGCGACCACCAGGCGGGCATGTCCTTCCGCGCCCTGCGGATCGCGCACGGTCAGCGCCACGGTATAGCGTCCGGCCGTTGGAAATTCATGCGCCGGCGTCGCTCCCCGGGCGGTGGCGCCATCCCCGAAATCCCACGCGAAGCTCAGAGCTTCGGCATCCGCACGGTCGGGATCGACCGACCCGCGGGCGTCAAAATCCACCCGCAATGGTGCCGGACCGGCCGACACACTGGCGGCGGCCACGGCCCGCGGCGGCCGGTTTCCCCGGCGGTAGACGACGCGGGTGATCTGGCCGGTCGCGTTGCCGGCCCAGGCGTCGCCGTATTCCGCGACGTACAGCGCCCCATCCGGGCCGAGGCGGAGGTCGGAGGGTTTGCGGAAAATGGTGTCGGGCATGAGGCGCTCGACCGCGGTCAGGGTGCCCTCGGGAGAAAGCCGGGCCACGGCCAGAAAATTGCGCATCCACTCGCCCCAGAGGAGGGCGCCGTCGAAGCCCTGCGGCAGGCGGACGTCCGACCCGGCAAACCGCTCGAACCGGTACACCGGCCCGCCGGTCACGCTGCGCCCGCCGGAGCCGAGCACCGGCCACTCCGCCGACCGGCTGGTCGGATACCAGAGCAGCGCCGGCACCGAAGCGGGCAGCACCGCCAGGCCGGTATTGGCGGGCGATTCGTTGCGCGGGTGCGCCGGATCAAACCAGTCGCCCTGCGGCCGGTTGGTCGCCGGATCAAACGACCGCCACGGCGCATTCGGACCGCTGGCAAACGGCCAGCCGAAAAACCCGGGTGATTTGGCCAGATTGAGTTCGTCATACCCTTCGGGTCCGAGGCCGAGGGCCGGGTCGACATTCCCCCCGACGTCGCCCCAGACGACCCAGCCGGTGGCGGCATCCACCGCGATCCGGAATGGATTGCGCACTCCCATGGCGAAGATTTCCGGGCGCCCGTCCGCCGGGTTGCGGAACATGTTGCCGTCCGGCACGGTGTACCCGCCATCCGCGGTCGGGGTGAGCCTCAGGATTTTCCCGCGCAGGTCCCGGGAGTTGGCGGCGGTCCGCCGGGAATCGCGCCCGGTTTCCGTCGGATGCACGGCCGGCACGTCCTGCGGTGGTGAGTTGTCGCCGGTGCCAACCAGCAGGTGGCCGGCCGCATCAAAGGTCAGGCCGCCGCCGCAGTGAGCCGGGCGGTCACCCCCCTCCAGCGGAATGGCGAGCAGCACCCGCTCAGAGCCCTCGACCAACCGGTCATCCCTCACCGTGAAGCGCGCGACCCGCAATTCCCGCACCCCCCGCTCCGGCACATACAGAAGGTACAGGTGGCCGGTGGACGCAAAATCGGGCGCCAGCGCGAGCCCGAGGCACCCGGCATCGGCCTCGGTCAGCGACGGCACGCGGCCGACGCGCGTCACCCCGCGGCTCCGCGGATCCCACACCTTGATGCCGCCGGCCCGCTCGATGAAGTACACCTTGCCGCCCGGCCCGAAGTCGAGCGCCACCGGATCATCCGCGGCCATCACCAGCACTTCGCGCTCCAATCGTTCGGCCTCAAAGACTTCGTCTGCCGCGGCGGCTCCCGCCAATGCCAGGGCGGTCATCACCAGACGGCGAAAGCGGATGGTGGATTTCATGACCGCCATTCAATCCGGAAACAGGCATTTTGTCACTCGCGCGGACGCGGAAATCCGGCTTCTTCCCGATCCCGCCGCCCCGCGCCTGCCTCAGCCTACAGGCCCGCCCGAATGCCGGCGGCCCCAGCGCCCGTAAGCCCACACCGCCAGCCCGGTCAGCGCCAGCATTGCCAGCGGCACCAGCCCGCTCTTCAGCGTCTCCCCGATCCACGGCAGATACTCGTCACGCCGCACCGCCTTGCCGGCCCGCGTCAGCCCGGCATACAACCCGATGCCGAAGATCCAGCCGGCATGCAGCCCGATCGGCAGCCAGAGCGACCGCGTGCGCAGCCGCGCCTCGCCGAGAATCCAGCCGGCCGCCCACAACGTGGCACACTCGGCCAGCAGGAAATTCGCATCGGCAAAGACCCGCAGGATCTCGCCGACCAGCCAGAATCCGGTCCCCGCTTCAATCCCGTCCCGGATCACCAGGGCCGGCGGCGCCTGCAGGAAATGCACCGCCGCAAAAATCGTCGTCACAAAAGCCAGCGCCACCCGCGGCGGCCACACCCGCATCACCAGCCCGAGCAGCGCCCCTCGGAAAAACAACTCTTCCATGATTCCCGCCCCCGCCGCCCGCATCAACGAATCCTGCACCACCGCACCCAGCTCGACTTTTTTGCGCCACGTGAAAATCCCGGCCTGCAGATACCCCCACCCCATCACCAGCAACACCCCCGCCGCCACCACAAACCCAATCCATACATCACGCCAGCGCACCGGATTGCGCTCCAACCCGAGCTGGCCACGCCGGATTCGCAACAATCGCGCCGCCGGCCACAGACAGACCAGCGCCGCCACCAGCATCGCCCGGTTGAACACCCGCGTGAAATCCGCCCGCTGAATGCTGTCGATCCACGATCCGACCACCGGCAACCGCTCCCAGCCCGCCTCCACACTCCACGCCGCCACCGCCCGCGCCACCTGCCACAACCACGGCGCCAACGCCGCCCCGAGGACCAGCGTGGCCGCAAAATAACCGGCCACCACCCAAGGCGCCGGAACGCTCCGCCTTTCAGCCGGTATCACATCAGAACGGGAACTCACAACACGGAAAAAGTTTCAGAATCAGGCGAACCAAAGAAAACGTCCCGGAGGCCGCCATGGGACAGACCGCCAGAACAAGGGATACCAAGGGACAGGTAAAAGGGAAACCGTCAAAGCACCTGTCCTTTCAGGAACGGTTCCTTTAAGAATCGGCCGCATCGTGGGCGCCGTCCGGCCGGCAGCCTCATTTCGGCCAGATTTTGAAGAGGTAACCGCCGTAGCTGGCGAGCAGCGCCAGCCCTTCCCAGCGCGTGATGCGGAACCCGGTCCACAGGAGCGGCAGCAGGGCGGCGGAAATGCCGAGCATGACCCAGAGGTCAAAGTTGGTGATACCCGGTCCGTTGAGGGGCCCGGCGATCAGGCCGGAAAGGCCGAGGATGGCGAGGATATTGAAAATATTCGATCCGACGATATTGCCGATGGCGATGTCCGCCTGCTGGCGGAAGGCGGCGACGAGCGAGGAGGCGAGTTCGGGCAGGCTGGTACCGGCGGCGACGATGGTCAGGCCGATGATGGCCTCGCTGATGCCGTAGGAGCGGGCGATGTTGACGGCGCCGATGACGAAGGCGCGGGACCCGGCGATGAGCACGGCGAGCCCGATGGCAATGAGGATCAAGCTTTTCCAGAGCGGCTCCTTCGCCTGGGTGGCGAGGGCGGCGAGTTCGCCGTTGTATTCTTCGGCCACGTGCGGGGTGACCTGTTTTTTGGCCAGGCGGACGTTGATCACGAGATACGTGATCAGGATGGCGAAGAAGATGCCTCCTTCGAGCGTGGTGATCGAGCGGTCGCGAAAGAACCACAGGAACAACCCGGAGATGGCGATCATGAACGGGGTGTCGAACTTGAGGAGCTGAAATTCCACCTTCAGCGGCACGATGGCGGCGGTCAGTCCGAGGATTACCGCGACATTGAAAATGTTCGAGCCGACCACGTTGCCGAGGGCGATGTCAGTGGCCCCGTTGAAGGCGGCGGTCAGGCTGACCACGAGTTCCGGGCTGCTGGTCCCGAAGGCGACTACGGTAAGTCCGGCAACCAGCGGGGTCATGCCGAGGCGGATGGCGAGTGACGAGGCGCCTTTGACCAGCCATTCCGCGCCGAAATAAAGCGCGACCAGACCGGCGAGGATGAGGGAAATGCTGAGGAGCATGGATGGAGTGGCAAAGTGGTGAGTGGCGCAACCGACCCCGGAACCCGCCCGCGGAGGGGTCGCCGCTCGCTGATGGGAGATGTGGACGCGATCGGCGCGGGACGCCAGTCAAACCGGCTGTCAGTTTTCACCCGCCCCCCCGATGCCCGTTGCAGTCATTCCCGACCCGTGGAAGGAGAGACCTGACTCCGGGAGGGTCGGCAGCCGCCCCGACGCGGCCGGCCTCCTGTCGCCCGCGAGACGCGTAACCCCCACCGTCATGCCCGACCCCCGCATCGCCCTGCATTGGTTCCGCCGCGATCTCCGGCTGACCGACAACGCCGCCCTGCACCGCGCCGTCACCGAGGCGGGAAGCGTGGTCCCGGTTTACATCGTGTCCGACTGGCACGGCCGCCACAGTTGGACCGGTCCGGCCCGCCAGGAATTCCTCTGCGGGTCGCTCGCGTCGCTGGAAAAAAACATCAAGGCCGCCGGAGGACGGCTCGTCTTCCGGCGCGGACGCGACGCCCCCGCCGTCCTCCGCCAGCTGCTGGCCGAAACC
This sequence comes from Verrucomicrobiales bacterium, assembly GCA_023253495.1. Taxonomy (GTDB): domain Bacteria; phylum Verrucomicrobiota; class Verrucomicrobiia; order Verrucomicrobiales; family V1-33; genus CAJBME01. Next base: position 3,774 of record JALRGF010000057.1, on the reverse strand, counting down.
GGTGCCGGCGCACTTTATTTCAACCGCGAACCGGGCGAACCGCACGGACTGGCCACCGACCGCGCCGTGCGCGCGCTCTGCCGCGAGCTGGGCGTCGCCTGTCACGATGAAAAGGACGCTGTGCTGCACGAGGCCGGCGAGGTGCTGACCGGCGGCGGTGGACCGTACCGCGTGTACACCCCGTATTCGCGCAACTGGAACGCGCAGCCGAAACCGCCGGTCCGTCCGCGGGTCAAGGCATTTGCCCCGCTGCCACCCGCGCTCGCCTCGCTGCGCAGCGACCCGTACCCGACGCTGGCGACCTGGGGCCTGCCGTCCAGCGGCGTGGCCTTTCCCGAACCGGGGGAACGCGCCGCCCGCGACCGGATGCACAAAGCGCTGTCCGCCATCCTGCCGGCCTACGGCGAGCGGCGCAACACCCCGCATGGCCAGACCACCTCGCGCCTGAGCCAGGACCTGCGCTTCGGGCTGATCTCGATCCGCGAACTGCATGCCCTCAGCCTGCAGGCGCTGGCGGCGGCGGCCACGGCGACGGAAAAACAGAGCGTCCAGACGTACATCAATGAGCTGGCCTGGCGCGAATTTTACTTCGCCCTGCTCACTCACTACCCCGAGGTTTTTGAACTGGAATTCAACCCGGAGTGGCGCGGTCTGCCATGGTCGTACGACACCGCCGCCCTCACCCGCTGGCAGGACGGCCAGACCGGATTCCCGATTGTCGACGCCGGCATCCGCGAACTGCGGGCCACCGGTTTCATGCACAACCGCGTCCGCATGATCACCGCCATGTTCCTGACCAAGGACCTGCAGCTCGACTGGCGGCTGGGCGAACGGTTTTTCATGCAGCACCTGGTCGACGGCGAAAGCGCTTCCAACAACGGCGGCTGGCAGTGGAGCGCGGGCACCGGGGCCGACGCCGCCCCGTACTTCCGCGTCCAGAACCCGTGGAGCCAGACCAAGCGCTACGACCCCGACGCGCTCTACATCAAACACTGGCTCCCGGAACTGCGCGACGTGCCCGCGGCCCTCATCGCCCAGGGGCCGGCCGCCGCCGGCCTCACCACCCTCGCCAAAGGCTACCCCGCCCCGATGGTCGATCACGCCGAGGAGCGCGACCGCGTACTCGCCCTCTTCAACCGCCATCGGGAACGGCGCCGCTGAGGATTTCCGCGCTCGGGGCTGGCAATCTCCGGCCGGAGGTGGCACCATCACGGTTCGCCACCCCGATGAGTTACCAGGTTTTTGCCCGCAAGTATCGTCCGCGGACCTTCGACGACGTCCTCGGACAGGAGCACGTCGTGCGGACACTGCGCAATGCCATCGCGCAGGATCGCATCGCCCATGCCTACCTGTTCGTCGGTCCGCGCGGCACCGGCAAAACATCGACCGCCCGCATCCTCGCCAAGGCCCTCAACTGCCCCGGCGGCCCGAAGGCCGACTTCGACCCGGACGCCCCGGTGTGCGTGGAAATCGCCGAAGGCCGCAGCATGGACGTGCTTGAGATCGACGGCGCATCGAACAACGGCATTGAGCAGGTGCGCGACCTGCGGGAAACGGTGCGCTTCGCGCCGATGAGCGGGCAGTTCCGCATCGTCTACATCGACGAGGTGCACATGCTCAGCACGGCCGCTTTCAACGGCCTGCTCAAGGTGCTGGAGGAGCCGCCGCCACACGCCAAATTCATCTTTGCCACCACGGATCCGCAGAAGGTGCTGCCGACGATCATCAGCCGTTGCCAGCGGTTCGACCTCCGCCGGATCCCCGACACCATCATCGCCGACCACCTGCTCCACATCGCCCGGCTCGAAAACGTCCAGATCACCGACGGCGCCGCCCACGCCATCGCCCGCGGCGCCGAGGGCGGCATGCGCGACGCGCAGTCGATGCTCGACCAGCTCGTCGCCTTCTGCGGCGAATCAATCACCGAGGACGATGTGCTCAACATCTTCGGGTTCACCGCCCAGGAAACCATCACCGAATTGACCGGCGCGCTCCTCGCCAAAAACACCCCGTCCGCCCTCGAACAGGTCCACCAGCAGGCCGACCGCGGCAAAGACCTGACCCGCCTGCTCGCCGATACCATCGGCCACCTCCGCAACCTGCTCGTCCACAAGATCGATCCCGCCGCCGCCCGCGACGTGCCGCCAGCCCTGCTCAACGCCCTCAACGCGCAGGCCCCGCTCGTTTCCACCGAACGCCTGATCAACCTGATCGACCAGTTCGCCGACGTCGACGCCCGCATGAAATGGGCCTCCAACAAACGGCTCTATCTGGAAATCGGTGTCATCAAGGCCGTCCACTCGCTGGAAGAAGTGCTCCTCAGCGATGTCATCACCACCCTCGGCAGCGTGAGAGAACTCACGGGGGCGCGGCCCGTCCCGCCCCCCGCCGCGCCGCCCGCTTCCATTCCCAATCAACCATCAGCCCCACCGGCCCCACCGGCCCCACCGGCCCGGTCGCACGGATCTAATGGATCGGACGGCCCGGCGGCCGCTTCCTCCACCCCGCTGGCTGCGACCGCTGCGACCGTGGAGCCGGTGGAGCCTGCGGAGTCCGCCGAACCCGCCGAGCCATCCTTGTTTCCGGACGACGCCCTGCCGCCGGGTCCGGCGACGGGCGGCGGCAGGCTTGACGGAGCGGACCTCTGGGCCCGCACGCTGGCTGAGCTGCAGGCGCGCAAGCCGCTGCAGGCGGGGTTTGCCAATCAGGGGGTCTTTCTCGAGATGCGGGGGACGGAGATGGTGGTGGGCTTTGCGCCGTCGGCCCAGATGGCCAAAGATTCGCTGAACCGACCGGCCGCCACCTCCGCCGTCGAGGAAATCCTCAACGCCCTGAGCGGCGAGTCCATCACCCTCAAGCTGGAAACCCGCTCCGACCTCACCCGCGGGGGAGCGAAGCCACACGGTGCCGTCGGCATCGATGCGCCCGAAGCGCGCAGGGTCGGTGCGCCGCACGGGGGGCGCACTCGGCCCGGCGGTCGGCCGCGCGGGCCGCTTGAGCGCCGCGGGGTTGAGGGCCGCGGGGTTGGCAGCCGCAGGCCGGGGCGCCGCAGGTGTGGGAGCGGGGGCCGCTGGGCTCGTCGAGATGACGGTCGTCTCGACCGTGGTCGTCTCGACCACTGCGATTCCCTCGGGGCCGGCAAGGACGGTGGTGGACGTCTCGATGGCCTGGACGACGGGAGGAGGCGTGATCGCCGGCGAGGGCTCGCGGGCCTCGAGTACGCCGAAGGGCGCAGCCGGAGCTTCCTCGACGATCTCCACAGCGACCTCTTCGGTCACCGCATCCTCGCTTCCCGGGACTCCCGGTGTGCCCTCGGTCATCGACCCTCCTAGTTTGCCGGCGACGTGGTCAGCGTCGCCTTCTCGATGTGTTCCAACGCTTTGACGAGCTTCCAAACACTCTGCGGAACAGATCCGACAGTTAGTTCGTACTGGTCTTGCCAGTTTCTCGGGACCATTCGAAGAATGTGACTCGCAAGGTCAACGTCATCGAAGGCCTGTACCACCTTGGTGAACTTCGTGGCACGATCGGAGTAGAAAAGGCAGGGCAATAGGTTCAAGTAGCCGTTGAGCTGCTGAATCCTTTGCACAAACTGCCTGATCGGGACTCGATTGGGCTTCTTCAACCCGTTGCTTATGTAGAAGCGCTGGGTCTCAGCCGCGTCACTCCTGAAGACCGTGAGTAAGTGAAATGTGACACAGTCCATAAAGGACTGCCACGTCTTTCCTCGCGGTTTGGAATGTTCGACTCCGAAGAGATCGGTCCATGGGGCAA
>JALRGF010000053.1 GCA_023253495.1 Verrucomicrobiales bacterium | reverse complement strand
TGCGCCGCCGGCAAGCGCCTTTTGTGAAATTTTTCACAAGCGGGGCGCCAGCGCCCGTGGACAGGTACTCTGTGGCGGCCCGCGCGATGATGACGGGACAGGTACCCTGCGGCGGCCCGCGCCGTGATAATGCAAGTATGATGCGCTTTTTGTGGGAGCTGTATTGGGACAGGTGCTCTGTGGCGGCCATGCGGGTGCGACCATCAACCGGCATGATCCTTGCTTGGGGGAGGGGGAGAATCGATCAGTTGCGTCCGGGGCGGATGGGGCTTAGGTGATCGTTTTTGTTTTTGTCTTTCTGACTTGCGCCTCCCCTATCAACCACTGTTCGCCTGATCATCACATGCCCATTGCCACTCCGAAACAATATGCTGCCATGCTGGACGCCGCCCAGGCGGGTCACTACGCGTATCCGGCGATCAACGTGACCAGCCTGCCGACGCTCAACGGGGCGTTGAAGGCGTTTGCGGAGTCGAAGTCTGACGGGATCATCCAGGTATCGACTGGTGGCGGCCAGTTTGCGTCGGGGACGGCGGTCAAGGACATGGCGTTGGGGGCGGTGGTGCTGGCGGAAGCGGCGCACCGGCTGGCGGAGCGGTATGATGTGCTGATCGGGTTGCACACGGACCATTGTCAGGCGGACAAGGTGGGGAAATTTCTGGAGCCGTTGCTGGAGGCGACGGCGGCGCGGCGGCGGGCCGGTCTGGGGAATCTTTTTCAGTCACACATGCTGGATGCTTCCGAGTTGCCGTTGAAGGAGAATATGCGGCTGAGTGCGGAGCTGTTGAAGAAGTGTGCGGATCTGGAGATCATCTTGGAGGTGGAAGCCGGGGTGGTGGGGGGCGAGGAGGACGGGCATGACACGTCCGGGGTGGCGGCGGAGAAATTGTATACCACACCGGAGGACATGGTGGAGGTGTATGAGTCGTTGAAGGGGTTGGGCCGCTATATGTTTGCGGCGACCTTTGGCAATGTGCACGGGACGTACAAGCCCGGGGCGGTGAAGTTGCGGCCGGACATTCTCAAGCACGGGCAGGAGGCGGTGATGGCGCGGTACGGGGCGTCGGCGGAATTTGATCTGGTCTTCCACGGTGGGTCCGGCACACCCCTGGAGGAAATCCGCGAGACCCTGGCCTACGGCGTGGTGAAGATGAACATTGACACCGACACCCAGTATGCTTTCACGCGGCCGATCGCCGACCATCTGTTCCGGAATTATGACGGGGTCTTGAAGGTTGACGGGGAGGTGGGCGACAAGAAGGCGTATGATCCGCGGGTCTATCTGAAGAAAGCGGAGCAGGGGTTGTGTGAGCGCATGAAACAGGCGTGCGATGATCTTCTGAGCACGGGACGGACGTTGTTCGGCACGGTGTGAGTTTCGGGAGCCGGCGGCTTTGCGTGGGCGGCCGCCCGGGCCATGGTGCCGGCATGTCGTTATCCGTGTATTGGTCGCTGGCCCGGGCGTCGAATCTGCCGACGGTGTGGTCGAATGTGCTGGCCGGTTTCCTGCTCACAGGACAGGCGTGGACGCCCGGGCTGATCTGGGCGCTGGCGGGCGGCACTCTGGTGTATGCGGGCGGCTGCACGTTGAACGATGCGTTTGATGCGCGCTGGGACCGCCGGCACCGACCGGAGCGACCGATTCCTTCCGGGGCGGTATCGGAGCGGGCGGTCTGGGTAGTGGGATCAGCGGAGTGCCTGGTGGGGGCGGTGATGCTGCTGGTGGCCGGCTGTGCCGGGCCGGTGGTGGCGGCGCTGCTGGCGGCGGTGCTGTGGTACGACTGGTGGCACAAGCGGTCGGGTTGGTCGGTGGTGCCGATGGGGTTGTGCCGGGTGTTTCTCGGTTGGGCGGCGGCGACGATGG
>JALRGF010000042.1 GCA_023253495.1 Verrucomicrobiales bacterium | reverse complement strand
GTCCGGCGTGCAGTACCGCCTGCCACGCCCATCCCCGCGCGTCCGCCTGGCGGGAGTCCCCGTGACGGCGGGTGTCGAGCCCGAAGTCCCCGACCACCAGCGGACGGTCGCCGGCCATCAACTGCAGCCGGGCGAGGTAGCGGGTGAAGGCCGAAGGCTCCTCAAGATAAATGTTGCACATCAGGAAATCGGCATTTCCCGGATGGAGGTATTCGGTGCTGGGAAAAGTGGCGTAGGCGAAGAGGGCGTCCGGTGCCTCGGCGCGGCCGGCGTCGATCATGCGTTCCAGAAACCGGCGGACCCGGGCCGGGCCCATCCAGCGCACCAGCTCCGAGGGCACCTCGTTGCCGACGACGAATCCGAGCACGGCCGGCGCTCCGCGCAACCCGCGCACCACCGCCCGCGTCATCTCAAGGATATCCCGCGCCCCCTGCCGCGTGCGCAGGAAGTCGGTGTGCGACGGCCACGGCCACCCGATCAGCACCTGCACCCCGGCGAGGGCGCAGGCGTCCAGAAACCAGCGTGGGGGCGGGGCGTAGATCCGCACGGTGTTGGCACCGAGGGAGGTGAGCTGTTGCAGGTCGCGCTCGACCTGCTCCAGCGGCGGCAAGCCGTCCGGCCCCTCGAACGGTCCGTAGCTCAGCCCTTTCAACAGCCACTGTTCACCGCCCCGGTGGAAAAATTTCCCACTGGCAGTCACACGGGTGGATGGATGGGGCAAAGGCGTCGGGTACGGCACTCGCCGGGAAGTCAACACCACGCGGCGTCCCCCGCAAAGGCGAAGAGTCGCGGGGGCCCGATACCTGATTCCGGTGGCCGCCATGACCGCCGCCGGGCCACGGTCCGGCAATCGTCTCCGTCCAGCCCGCCATTGACCCGGCCGCCGGTTCCCGCTATGCCGGAGACAAGCCGGCGCTCCCTCCCGGAAGCGCCGTCCGCCTCCGCATGACCCAGACCCGCAATGTCCTTGAGCAGCCGGCCGGATTTCAGCGGGCGCTGGTCGGATGGTTTCGTGTCGAGGCGCGGGACTACCCGTGGCGGCGGACCACCGATGCCTATGCGGTGCTGGTCTCGGAGATGATGCTGCAGCAGACGACGCTGGCCATGGTTCTGGAGCGCGGGCATTACGTCCGGTGGATGGAGGCATTTCCGGATGTGGCGACGCTGGCGGCAGCCCCGGAATCCCGGGTTCTCGCGCACTGGGAGGGCCTCGGATACTACAACCGCGCCCGCCACCTGCAGCAGGCGGCCCGCGCCGTGGTCGAACGGTTCCAGGGGGTCTTTCCGGCCACCCTGCCGGAATTGCTCGGGCTCCCGGGGGTCGGCCGCTACACCGCCGGAGCCGTGCTCTCCTTCGCCTTCGATGTGCCGGCGCCGCTGGTCGACGGCAACGTCGCCCGGGTGCTGGCGCGGCTGATGGACCATCAGGGCGAAATCGACAGCCCGGCCGGACAGCGGCAGCTCTGGCAGTGGGCGGAGGCCTTGCTGCCGGAGCGGGAGGTCCGCAGTTACAACGCCGCCCTGATGGAGCTCGGCCAGCGGATCTGCGTGCCGGGACCGCCGTCGTGCCTGCTGTGCCCGGTGCGCGCGTGGTGCCAGGCGACCGAGCCGGCCGCCCTGCCCCGGAAAAAACCCCGGCGGGAAGTGGTGCGGGTGGAGGAGGACGTGCTCGTCGCGCGCCATGGCGGCCGCCTCCTCATGCAGCAGGAACTGGGGCGTCGCCGCCGCGGGTTGTGGAAACTGCCGGCCGTGCACGGTCGCAAATGCGGCCCGCTGCTGTGGCACGGGCGCTACACCATCACCCACCACCGCGTCACCCTGCGCTTGTTCGCCGCCGCCGGCCGCCCGGTCCCGCGCGCCGACGAATCATGGATCCCGGAAACCGACCTGGAAACGCTGCCGATGCCCAGTCCTTTCCGCCGCGCCCTGAATGCCGTGCTGGCCGCGCATGATGATAACCGTCCGAATGACCCCGCCTGAATGCCGGGCACCCCCGCCGGCCACACGGAGCCTCACTTTCCGTCAGCCGCCGGGGCGGCGCCGGGGCGTCCGGTGGCCCCGATTTTCACCGGCACGCGATAGAGCCCGGTGCGCGACGTCATGAACAGCCATTTCCCGTCCGGTCCGCCGAAGGCGAGGTTGGCCGGGCTTTCCGGGCAGAGGATGCGCCCGAGCCGGGCGCCCGAGGGCGCAAAAACCTGCACGCCGTCACCCGCGCTCGACCAGACATTGCCCTCCGCGTCAACCCGGATGCCGTCCGGTCCGCCCTTGTCGATCTCCGCGAAGACCCGCCCTTCGGAAAGGGTGCCGTCGGCCCGGACGTCGTAGACAAGAATATTCCGCGGACGTCCGGAATCGGCGACATACAACCGCGACTCGTCAGGCGAAAACGCCAGGCCGTTGGGCATGTCATGGCGGCTCGACACCACGGTCGTTTTGCCGCTCGCCGGGTCATGCCGGAAGACATGGTTGCCGTCGAGTTCCCGCTTCTGGTCTTTGGGCAGTCCGTACGGCGGATCGGTGAACCAGAGAGTGCCGTCGCTTTTGACGACCACATCATTGGGCGAGTTGAAGCGCTTGCCGTCGATGCGCTCGACGACGGTGGTCACGGTGCCGTCGGTCGCGGTCCGGCTGATCCGGCGGGCGCTGTGTTCCGCGCTGACCAGCCGGCCTTCGCGGTCCAGGGTGTTGCCATTGGTGTGGTTCGACGGCGTGCGGAAGACGGTCAGGCCGCCGGAGGGAGACCACGCCTTCAGCTCGTTGGCCGGAATGTCGGAAAAAATGAGCCTGCCGTCAGCCCCGGTCCCGGTCCACACCGGGCCCTCAATGAACTTCATGCCGTCGGCAAGCTTCTCAACGGTGGCCGCGGGATCGACCAGCCGGGCCATCGCCTCCCGGTCCTCGCTCACCACCTCGGCCGCCGCCAGACTGGTCGGCGCCGCCAGCGCGCCGGTCACGGCCAGGGCAGTCGCGACACCACGAATAATCAGTTTCATGCCGGATATCATGACCGCCCGTCGGGCCGGGGGCAAGCGGCGAGCGTGCCCCGAGTGAGCCAAAACGCTCAGGCGAGCAGCCCGCCGATCACATGCCCGCTGACGTCGGTGAGGCGGATGTCGCGCCCGCCGAAGCGGTAGGTCAGTTGTTCGTGATCGAGACCGAGCAGGTGCAGGATGGTCGCGTGCAGGTCATGCATTTCCAGCGGCCGGTCGATGGCGCGGTACCCCCAGTCGTCGGTGGCTCCGTAGCTCATTCCCGGCCGAACCCCGCCGCCGGCCAGCCAGACGCTGAAGCCGAACTCATTGTGGTCGCGGCCGTCCGACCCCTGGGAAAACGGGGTGCGGCCGAATTCTCCGGCGAAGACGACGAGGGTGGAATCCAGCAGGCCACGCTGCTTGAGATCGGCGAGCAGGCCGGCAATCGGCTGGTCGACGGCGCGCGCGTTGTCACCGTGGTTTTTGGCGAGATTGCCGTGGGCGTCCCAGCGCTGGTAGCCATCGACCATCGGGATGGTCAGTTCGATGAAGCGCACCCCGCGTTCGACAAGGCGCCGGGCGATGAGGCATTGGCGGCCGTAGGTGCGGGTGTGCGGATCGGCGGCTTCGAGGCCGTAGAGCCGGCGGGTGGCGGGTGTTTCGCCGTCGAGGTCGAGCAGATCGGGCACGGTCAACTGCATGCGTGCGGCCATTTCGGCATTGGCGATGGCGCTTTCGAGCGAGTCGTGCGGGCCGGCGGCTTCCAGGCTCAACCGGTTGAGGCGTTCAGCGAGCCGGCGTTTGGCGTGTTGGCGTGCCGGTTCGGTTTCGGCGGGCACGATATTGGCGAGCGGGGTGCCGTGGGCGTTGAGCAGCGACCCTTGGTGGGTGGCGGGCAGGAATCCGCTGCCGAAACAGTCGAGGCCGCCGGATGGGATCTGTCCACCGTTGAGGACGAGGAAGCCGGGCAGGTTGTCGTTCACGCTGCCGAGTCCGTACGACACCCACGCCCCGAGGCTCGGTCTCCCCTGCAGGCCGAGGCCGCTGTGGAGAAAGTAGTTGGCGCTGGTGTGTTCGGGGAAGGCGGAGGTCATCGAGTTGATGACGCAGAGGTCGTCGGCGCGTTCAGCGATATGGGGAAAGAGATCGCTGATCCACAGGCCGCTCTGGCCGCGCTGGCGGAACGCCCACGGTGATCGCATGACGGTGCCGACGTTGGCAAATTGCGTTTTTTCGAGTCGCCCGATCGCCCGGCGCGGGTCCTCCCCATGGTGTTTTTCGAGACGCGGTTTGTAATCGAAGGAATCCACCTGCGACACCGCGCCCTCCATGAAGAGGAAAATCACGCTGCGCGCCCGCGGGGTGAAGTGTGAGAGCGTCGGCGTGGCACCGGCGGCGGGGCGGCCGAGCAGGGCGCTGGCGGCCATGGCACCGAAGCCGTTGGCAGCCCGGCTCAGCAGCGCGCGCCGGGAAATGCCGGGCTGCGGGAGCCGGGGGCGGGAGAAGCGGAAGTCGTCGGTCACTTGATGTGGGTGAAATCGTTGGTGCTGAAAAGTGCGTGGCAAAGCTCGGCCCAGACCGGGGATTCGCCGGCACCGGCGTGCAGCGCCCGCAATTCATCGAGCGTTTCGGCGGTGGCAGCGGTTTCAGCGGACGTCGGCGGGCGTCCGAAGGCGGATTCGAAGAGCCAGGCGATGCGGATGCCGTCCTTGTCTGAGGGCAGTTCCTTTTCCATGCGTCGGGCCCAGACTTCAGCCTGGTCGCGGACCATCGGGTCATTCATCAGGGCCAGCGCCTGGGCGGGCACATTGGTGACGTTGCGGCGGCCGATGGTGCTGAAGGGTGTCGGAAAATCAAAGACCAGCATGAAGGGGGGAAGGAAGTTCCGGCGGGTGGCAAGGTACAGGCTGCGCCGGCCGGCGCCGTCGAGCGGTCCGCTGGTTTGCGGGCTGCCGCGGCCGACGATGAATTCGGTCAGGTGAACCGGGACAGGGGGGCCGCCGACGGTGGGGTCGAGCCGGCCCGAAACGGCCAGCAGCGAGTCGCGGATGGCCTCGGCCTCAAGCCTGCGGACCGGCATGCGATGGAGGAGTTCGTTGGCCGGGTCGCGTTCTTCAGCGCGCGGGTCGGCGGGCCGGCTGTCGCGCGCATAGGCCTCGGTGAGTACGAGCCGGCGCACGAGACGTTTGAGGGACCAGCGGTCTTCGTGCACGAATTGCCACGACAGGTGGTCAAGCAGTTCAGGATGAGTCGGACGGTCGCCCAGCACGCCGAAGTTGTCCACGCTGGCCACCAGGCCGCGACCGAAAAGATGATGCCAGACGCGGTTGACGAGGACGCGGGCGACCAGCGGGTTGGCCGGATCGGCCATCTGGCGGGCCAGTTCGGCGCGGCCGCTCGAGTCGCCCGTGGTGATCCGCGGCTGGCCAAAGGCTTCCGGCAGGCCGCGCGGCACCGGCTCTCCAGGGCTTCCCGGTTTCCCTCGGGCCAGCACCGGGTCGTCAACCCCGGTCCCGTCCGCCATCGAAACGGCCGTGGCCGAGTCCCAGCGCAATCCGGCCGCCATGGCCTCGCGGCTCCGGAAGAAATCCGCCGCCGCCGCCACCACCGGCGCCATCGGCGTGTCGGTCAGCTCCGGGTGCTGCACCAGCCAGTCCGCCAGCGCCGCCAGCCGCGTCGGCATCGCCGACCGGCCGTCCGCCAGAGCGTCCAGCGCCGCCATCACCTCGGCTTGGAAAATGGTGGCCAGCGCGGTGCCATCAGCGACGGACAGCTCCGGCTGCCACGGCCGTTCGGGCCGCCACGCAGGCGGTTCCGCTGCCTCGACGATGGCCAGTATTTCCAGCAGTGAATCGTCCACCGGGGCCAGTTCAAGGTGGGCGCGTTGGCCCACGTAGGCGCTGAGGTCATGGGTGACCCAGGCGGTGCGTCCACCGGTGTCAAACGTCGTCACCAGCCCGCCATGCAGAGGCCCGGTGATCATGAGGTGCGTGGCCACCGCGGCATACACCGTGGCACGCCCGCGCAGCAGATAATGCACGCGGCCCGAGGTCAGGGTGAATTTCGGGGTCATCACGGTCTTGCCGGAGCGGGCCGCCGCACCCAGCGATCCCGCATCCATTTCCGTGCCCGGGCTGAGCGCCAGACGGTTCCAGAACGCTTCGCGTACCGCCGCTCCTGCTGGTAACACGCGTCCGATCGGCCGGTCGGCTGTGCCGAAAACAAGTTCGCCCGCCCGCCGCGGTCGCGGACCGAAGGTCGGGCCGTCCACTTTCCACGGGCTGAGCCCGGGAGCGGTGAAATCAGCGATCACCCGGCTTCCGGCTGGCGGCTGGAAGCTTCCGTCGGCAGGCGGTCCCACCGCTGAGGCCACGGAGGAATCCGATGTGCCCCGTGCCAGTACCGTGACGCTTCCCCCCGGAACCAACGCGGCCGCCAGCCGGTGCAAGGTATGGTCCGGATCGGCGAGCGCCTGCCGGAGGTGGTCGGTCCAGGCATCAACGCGCGCCGGACCCGCGTCCGGCGTCCGGTGTCCGCCTTCCAGACGCCGCCGGACGCCCTCCAGATCCCGGGCGATGCCAGCCGCACCGGGCCGGGCTGCCTCAGCAAAGGCCTTGGCGATCGCACCGGCATGCCGGGCGCGCAGCGACTCCAGTGCCTCCGCCGCCCGCGCATGCGATTCCATCGTTTCAAAACGGACCTGACGGAACGGCGAGCCGAGAAAGACCCCGGCCAGGGCATGATAATCACGCTGCGAAAGGGCGTCGAACTTGTGGTCGTGGCAGCGCGCACACGCCACCGTCAAGCCGAGAAACGTCTTGGTGAGGACGTCGATTTTATTGTCAATCCGCTCGCATTCGTCAAGCCGGATGTCGACCGGGCTGTGGTTTTCCTCGCCGAGAAAGGCCCAGCCGGTCGCCACGACCGATTCGTTCGCCCCGGTCACGGGGTCCAGCCGCTGCGGCAGCAGATCACCAGCCACATGCTCGGCCACCAGGCGGTCGTACGATACATCCGCATTGAACGCGCGGATCACGTAATCGCGATACCTCCAGGCATTGGCGATCGGAAAATCATCCTCGTGCCCACGCGTCTCGGCATAACGCACCAGATCCATCCAGTGTCGCGCCCACCGCTCGCCAAAATGAGGCGACGCCAGCAGGGCGTCAACCGTCCGCTCCCGGCGCCCCTCCGGTGCCGCGGCCAGAAACTCGTGCATCTGTTTCCGCCCGGGTGGCAGCCCGGTGAGCGCAAACGACACCCGCCGCAGCCAGGTCAGGTCGTCAGCCGGCGGCGCCGGCGACACCCCGGCCGCCTCCAGCCGCGCCAGCAGAAACCGGTCGACCGCACTGGTGCTGCCCCCGTCGGCGACTTCCGGAACTTTCTGCGGCTTCGGCGTCTCCCAGATCCACGGCCATTCCCGTTGTCGTGCCTCCCGGTCAAAGGCCGGCGCCGCCCCGGCGCCGCCGGCAGCCGGAAAAAGACAAAGGATTACCAAGGCAAGGCGGCTCATGCAGCGGAAAAGACTGCATTTATCCTGACCGCAGTCCGGTCCGTTGCCAAGCCTCCCGTGATCACATGAAGATGCGGGCCGCAGAAAGGCTCCGGTCACCCTGTAGCGGCGCTTCCGGCTCCACGTCCCGCTCCGCTGCCTGTCAGGCCCGTGCGAGGCACCGGGCGCACGCAGCGCCAAAGGCACCGGGAGTGCGGCCAGGAGCCCCGATTTCCGATTCCGATTCCCGATTCGATTTCGAGGAAGTGTACCTGTCCCACCATAAAAGTGGGGCCCCAAGTTGCTCGCAACGTGACTGTACAACTGTAAAAATGTTCAATTGCACAAATGTCCAACCCGCCACCGTGCGCTCACGGTGTACCTGTCCCTCCATACCCCTGTACCATATTCTAAGCCCACAGCGTACCTGTCCCCCATGCGCTTATAAGCCCACAGCGTGCCTGTCCCGCCGTGAAAGAAGGGCGTTTTGCAGGACGTTTGGGAGCCGGTCCGATTTTTGGACTTGCGAAAACTGCTTATTTGAACATTTACAGAGTATGGCTCTCCCGCGACTTCATGCCCCGGAATCGGTGGCGCATCCTGTGTACCACTG
>JALRGF010000016.1 GCA_023253495.1 Verrucomicrobiales bacterium | reverse complement strand
CGACGCCAGCGGGATTTCCGGGTGTGCGGGTGTCAACGAGCCGTGGGGAGCGCGATCGGGAGGTCGTGCTTCTGGCATCCCTCCGGGATGCGTGGCGCAGGTACGGCGATCCGGAGGTCTCCGCGGGGCTCCGACCTCCGGCTATGGGCTTTCATCCCTCCGGGATGAGGGGCGGGAGTCCAGGAAAGTCGGTGTTCCTCAAAAGGATTCCCTGATGAGTGGGTGTCTCTGATGGATTTCCTCTGATGGATTTCCGGGCCGGAGTGTCCGGCTGTTCAAAAACGAACCACCCCGGGCGGGGATGGAGGTCGGCTGACGACCGGGTGGTTCTGATGCGCGCGTCGGCTTCGGGGAAACCCCGGCAGGGCGGTTGGGTGGAAATACTGGAGGGGCCGGTTGACCGGCCGGATAATCGGGGCGTTTTTTTGGATATTGGAAACCGGGATGGCCCCGGTCCTTGTGACCACCTCATGGGTTTTTCTGTGATGCCGAATTTTTCCTGTCTGCGGGCGACCGTCCTGACTGCCGGTCTGCTGGCGGCAGGCGGGCTGCGGGCGGATCCGGCGCACGAGGAGGAATACCGGACGGCGATCCTGCCGATGCTGGAGAGGTACTGCCACGAGTGCCACCGGGCCGGCAAGGCCAAGGGAGATCTGGATCTGACGGCGCATCTTGAGTACGCGCAGATCCGCAAGGATACCGCGCTCTGGCAAAATGTGCGTGAGCGGATTTTCGCCTTTGAGATGCCGCCTGAGGGCAAGCCGGCTCCGGAAGGCGGCCAGCGCGACCAGTTGCTCGGGTGGCTTGGGCGGCTGCCGAAGCCGGAGGTCGACTGCACCAAGCTGGCCAGTGATCGGACGCAGAGTTTTTACGAAGGGCATGTGATGAGCCGGCGTCTGACCCGGGACGAGTACGAACGAACCATCCGCGATCTGGTCGGGCTGCGGCTGGATCTGGCGCGCGACCTGCCGGCCGACGGCGCCGGGGGTGAGGGGTTTGACGCCACCGGGGACACGCTGTTCACCTCGCCGCTGGCGGTGGAGAAATACCTCGCGGCGGCCGAAAAGGTGGCGCAGGCAGTGCTGCCGGACGATGAGACGGCGCTGGATGACGAGGCCCGGGTGGCGCGAGCACGCCTGCTGGTCGCCGAGCCGTCGGAGAGCGTGCCGCCGCGAGTGGCGGCGCGCGCCGTGCTCGAGCGCTTCATGGGGCGGGCGTTCCGGCGGCCGGTGACGCCGGAGGAGGTCGGGAAATATCTTGCTTTGTTCGACCGCCGGGCCGGGCGCGGCGAGTCGTTTGCCGCCGGCCTGCGTCTGGCAGTGAGCGGCGTGCTGGTCTCACCGCATTTTCTGTTTCTGGTGGAGCCCGAGCCCGAGGCCGCGGGCACCCAGCCGCTGGGGGCGTATTCGCTGGCCACGCGCTTGTCGTATTTTTTGTGGTCGTCGATGCCTGATGACGCGCTGCTCACGCTGGCCGGCACCGGGGCGTTGCGGCACGAGGCGGTGCTGGCCGCGCAGGTCCGGCGGATGCTGGCCGACCCGCGGGCCGACTCGTTGGGCGAGCGGTTTGCGTTGCAGTGGCTGGAGCTGGACAAACTGGGGACCGAGGTGCGGCCGGATCCGGTGCGGTTTCCGGAATTTGACGAGGCCCTGGCGGCTTCGATGCGGGCCGAGGTAGCGGCATTTTTCAACCATCTGGTGCGCGAAAACCAGCCGCTGACACGGCTGCTCGAGGCGGATTATACGTTCGTCGACGCACGACTGGCGGCGCATTACGGACTGCCGGCGGAGGCAGGGGACGGCCTGCGGCGGGTCAGTCTGGCGGGCACGGCGCGGGGCGGGCTGCTCGGCATGGCGGCGGTGCACACGCTGACGTCGTTTCCCCTGCGGACCAGTCCGGTGCTGCGCGGGCGGTGGATTTTGGACACCCTGCTGGGAGACAAAGTGCCGCCGCCACCGCCGGATGTCCCGCCGCTTGAGGTGGACGAAAACGGGGCCACCGCGGCCTCGTTGCGCGAACAGCTGGAGGTGCATCGACGCAATCCCGACTGCTCCGGGTGCCACAACAAGATGGATGCGCTCGGCTTCGGTCTTGAGCCCTTCGATGTGCTCGGGCGCTTCCGGACCGAGGCCGTGGACGCGAGCGGCACCCTGCCGGGCGGCGAATCGTTCGACGGCCCGGCCGGGCTCAAACAGGTGCTGCTCGCGCGTCGCGAGGTCATCCTGCGCCAGATGATGCGCCGGCTCACCGGTTACGCGCTCGGCCGTCAGCTCAACCGGTTTGACGCCTGCGTCATCGACGCCGCCATGAAATCACTGGCCGCCGAAGAGGCGCGGCCGCAGGGAGCGATCGAGGCGATCGTGCTCAGCCTGCCGTTCCGCCACCGGTTTTACCCGGCCACCGAATCCGAAACCGCCGCCGCGGCCGTTCCCCAATAAGGCGGCTTTCCAATGACCCCCATGAAAAAATCCTGGCACATTCCCCGTCGGTCGTTCCTGCGCGGCGCCGGCGTGTCTCTCGGGCTGCCCCTGCTCGACGCCATGGGCGACCTGCTCCCCACCGCCTCGCCGGCCGCCGACGCCGGCGTCAACAAGGCCGGATCCCTCCAGGCACCGGTGCGCATGGCCTGTCTCTACTTTCCCAACGGCGTCTGGCGTCCGTCGTGGTTTCCCGAGAAAGACGGCAAGGAATACGAATTGACCCCGTCGCTCCAGCCGCTGGCCCCCCACCGCGGGAACCTGCTCGTCTTTTCCGGCCTCGACAAGAAACACAGCCACGGCGGCGACGGCCATTATGCCAAAACCGCCAATTTCCTCACCGGCCTGCTCGTCAAAAAAACCACCGGCAAGGACCTCAGCGTGGGCAGCGCCAGCATCGACCAGATCTGCGCCAGTCAGATCGGCGCACTTACCCCGCTGCCGTCACTCGAGCTGGGCATCGACCCGGTGATTTCCGGCATCGACTCGATCGTCGGCTACACCCGGCTCTACGGGTCCTACATCTCGTGGCGTTCGCCGTCCCAGCCGGTCGCCCGCGAAATCGATCCCAAAGCCGCCTTCGCGCGGCTCTTCAGCGTGCTCCGCGGCCAACGGATCGATGACTCCCGGAACGGGGGCGACCGCCAGGCGCTGCTCGATCTGGTACTGGACGACGCCCGTGCGCTCCGCGGCCGCCTCGGGCGCGACGACCAGTTCAAGCTCGATGAATACCTCGATTCGGTCCGCGACGTGGAAAAGCGGCTGAGTTTCTTTTCCCAGCCCGACCCGCGCGCAT
>JALRGF010000744.1 GCA_023253495.1 Verrucomicrobiales bacterium | reverse complement strand
GGCGTGAAGGATCTGCGTTTGGCCGTGAAAGCGCGCCCGGGCGAACCAATCGACGGCCGTGACGTGCGCATCAACGTCACCTTTTACGAAATGATCAACGGCGAGGTTGTCCCCACGACGAGCCGCGTCGAGTCGATGTGGTTCACGACGCCGGTCGATTGGAAAGAGGAGGGCATCGAAATCCTCGAAGTCAAATACGAGTTGCCGCGCGTCGGGCCCGACGGCGGTCCGCCGCCCACTTACTACGGTTACATGGTGAACGGCTGGCCATTCTTGCCGCTCCGCTGCTGGGTGAACAGCACCGGTCCCGGCGACTGCAACCGCGTGCCGATCCACGCGATCAGAAGAAACAGCAGCCCGGGGAAAAGGAGCATGACGGACGCCCCGACCACATCAATCACCCGCTTGGCCAGCAACGCCCATGAGGCCTCCGGGGTGGATCGGAAAACGAGCATCGGCTGGCCGCCGAGGACATCAAAACTCGGACGGGCGATCGACGTCTTCACAAAGTCGGTCCACAACCACGCTTCGACCCCCTCGATTTCACAGGCATTGACGACATCCTGGATTTTGTCGAACTGGACGTGATTGGCGGCCACGATGACGCGTTCGACGGAGGCGGTATGGAGGATGCTGACGAATTCCTCGACGGACTGGCGCCCGAGGTCGATGCGGTCGACAATCTCGATTTCGTCCCGCTGGGAGCGCGGCAGCGAGGCGATGAGTTTTTCCATTTCCGCCGGCTCACCGGCGAAGACGACTCGTTCGCGCCAGCCGGTGGCGTGGATTTTGCGGCGCAGCCAGGCGCGGACCATCCATTCCTTGCCGAGCAGCAGGGCCGGGGCGACCATCAGATGCAGCGCGAGCACGGCGCGGCTTTCGGCGCTCTTGCGCGCGAAGATGACGATGCCGCCGATGACCAGCCCGATGACCATCACCGCCTTGATGATCTGGCCGATGGAGCGCAACGGCCACGGGTGCTTGTGCAGCGGCGGGTCATAGTACCCGAAATACTCCAGCACCAGCGGCGTGAACGGCGCAATGATCGCCAGCAGCCAGTAGAACTTGTGCAGCTCCGGCACCGGGTCGCTGCTGAAGAGCCAGAACCCCGGAAACTGCACCCGGATCTGGTAGGCAATGGCAAAAGCCGCCAGCAGCAGCAGCACATCAAGCAGCTGACTGAACTGAAGATTGATTTCCTGCTTGCGGCCGAGCATATGACAAAAACAACGGAAAGGCCCGGCCCGGTCCGGCCCCACCCCCCGCCATCAGCTCCGACCGTAGACCATGACTGACGCAGCCGCATTGAAAAATTCCTTCCTGCCCGGGTCCGTCCACGTGGTCGGCAGCCTGCTCCAGCCGGACCCGCCGCTCGGCGGCTGGGCTGCGGTGGCCGCCGCCTGCGACGTGGTGGAATTCCGGGTCGACGCCTGCCCGCGCGACGCCGCCGCGGTCCGGGAGGCCGCCGCCGCCGCCCCGGTGCCCGCGCTGCTCACCGTGCGCGACCCGCGCGAGGGCGGCCGCAATGCGCTCGGGCTCACCCCGCGGCGCGCCTTGCTGCAGAGTCTGGTCGACGACTTCCAGCTCGTCGACATCGAGATCGCCAACCTCGGGATGTACCATGAGGTGGTGCGGCAGGCGAAGGACAACGGCACTCTGGTCGTCGGGTCGTTCCACGATTTCAAAGGCCAGCCGGACTCCGCGGTGCTGTCCGACCTGATCGCCGAAGCGCAATCGCTCGGCGCCGACATCGTCAAATGCGCCGTCACCCCGCAGTCGGCTGCAGACCTTGCCGCCCTCGCCGGCTTTCTCGAAGCCGCTCCGACCACGCCCCTCAGCCTGATGGGCATGGGACCGCTCGGACGCGTGTCACGGCTGCTGCTCGGCCAGCTCGGCTCCGTGCTCAACTACGGCTACCTCGACGCCGCCAGCGTGCCCGGCCAATGGGCCGCCGCCGATCTCAAACGCCTGCTCGCCGAACTCAGAGCCCCGCTGCCGCCCGCCACCTGATCCGGCCCCCGCCCTCAGGTCCCTCAGGTCCCTCAGGTCCCTCAGGCACGCCCCTTGACCAGGTACACAAAAGCGATGGCCCCGGCGGCCAGAAAGACAAAAGAAAAAACAAGTCCCCAGAACATAAGCTTTTGAGATACCCGGCCAGCGGCGCATTTCCAGCAAAATCCGCACCTGGAAAATCCTCTGCGTTGCCGCCCTAGGCGGAGCGCAACTGGTGCATCAGGTCGATGACCTCCCGCCGCAGGTCGAACAGATCGCGTTGGCGCGACTGCAGCCACTGGCGGGTTTCCATATCGATGGTGGCGGCATCGATGCCATCGAAGGCGTGCAACGCCTCGTTGAGCGGCACCTGGGCGCGCTTGAGCATGGCGATGATGAAGCCCGGGTCGGGTTCGTGTCCCCGGGCCCATCCGTCGAGGGCTCCGGCCAGTTTGCCCCCCACCGTGATGACATGCATGATAAGGGCGATCACCGGACCGGGTTCGGGCGTCCCGCGGCTTTCGTCGATCAATCCGCGCTCCTCGGCCTCGCGCTGCAGCGTCAGGGCGAAATCCATCGCGCGCTGGCTCAACGGGTGGTGGGGGCCGAAAGCCCCGTCGTCACCCGGTTCGCCGCCGTCACCCGGCTCGCCGGCCCAGGCCGGCAGGCCGCCGGCGCCCTCAAAAATGTCCATGGAGTCGTCCGCCAGCGCCTCGCGCAGCAGGGCGTCCGCGGCGGCGTCGTCCGCGGGGTCATCCGCTTCATCCTGCCATCCGAGCGCGGCCGCGATCATCTGCTCCCGCTGCGGGTGGTCGCGGTATTTTTCCAGGGCTTCCTGATAGGCCTCGGCCCGGCGGTCGGCTTCCCGCAATTCCTGTTCCCACTCGAATTCATCGAGCGGTTCGTCATCGGAATCATCCTCCCCGTCTTGCGGTTCCCCGGCCGCAGACTCCGGATCCATGGGGTGGATGGCCCCGGCGCGCCGACCGTGGCTCAAATCGTTTCCATAAAGACCATCGATGGCGCCGCGGCTTTCCGCTTCCCCGGCCGGATCGGGCTCGTCCGGCTCGTCCCCGGTAATGTCATCGAGGAACCGCTGGAAGTGGTACTGGCTGGTGGCGAGCTGTTCGGCGTGTTCTTCCGCGGTCATGTGCCAGGCCGGCAGGCCGAGGGTGACGGTATAGTCGGTGGCTTCCAGGACCACCCGGCCGTTCGCCCCGCTGTACCACTCCAGATACAGGCCGTTGGCCAGCCGCACCGGAACCGGTTCGCCATTTTCCAGCAGTTCGAGCATTTCCTCGTGAGGCACGGCCGGCTCCCGCACTTTGCGCGACGCCGTCAACTCGCCGGTCACCCCGGTCTGGTCAGCGGCCAGCGCGGCCAGCGCCGGGTCGGCCTGCGCCTGCGGGTTGGCAAAACGCAGGGTGCAGCCGGCCAGATCGCGCAGGCAGTCACCGACCAGGGTGAGCTTCAACGGGGCCTGGCGTCCCGCCAGCCAGATGATCCCCCGGACCACGCCACGCTCCTCATTGCTCAACTCACCGCGAACGGCCGCTTTTTCGATACGAAACGCCATACTGATTGTCGGATCCCCGCATGATGATGGTAAGCGCCGCCGCCGCTTGTCAATCGACAGGCCTCCGATTTTCCGGGTCGCCCGATTTCCTCGTTGCACCCGCGCCGGTTGCCACCACGGGTGAGGCATGGTCCTGCCCCTGTCCGTTTCCATCGTCGCCTGCAACGAGGAAGAACGCCTGCCGCGCTGCCTGGCGTCGTTGGCCGGGCTGGCCGCGGAAATCATCGTCCTCGACAGTGGCAGCACTGACGCCACCCGCCGCATCGCCGCCGACGCCGGCGCCCGCGTCATCCACCAGGAGTGGCTGGGGTACCGCGACCAGAAGAATGCCGCGCTCACCCACTGCACCCAGCCCTGGGTCCTCGCCCTCGACGCCGATGAGGAACTCTCCCCCGCCCTGCGCGCGGAAATCGAGGCGTTCTTCGCCGGCGGCGCGGACCGGACATGGCACGGCGCCTCGTTTCCCCGCAAAGTGTGGTTCCTCGGCCGGTGGATCACTCATGGCGACTGGTACCCGGACCGGAAACTGCGGCTCGTCCGCCGCGAGGGCGCGCGCTGGGCCGGCTCTCCCGAACATGATTTTCTGGAGGTGGCCGGCCCGGTGACCCGCTTCCGCTCGGACCTCCACCACTTTTCATTTCCCGACACCGCCACCTTCATCCGCAAGATCAACGTCTTCGCCGACGAATACCTCAAACGCGAACTCGCCGCCGGCCACCGCTGGTCGCTGGCGGGAAATGTCACCCGTCCGCTCTGGCGGTTCTTCCGCGGGTACGTGCTGCGCCGGGGGTTCCTCGACGGCTTTCCCGGCCTCTGGATCGCCGTGGGCATCGCCTTCCAGACGTTCGTGCGCCACAGCCGGACCTACGAACACACGGTGGCACCGCGGAAACCGGAATGAGCCCGCCACACCCCCGCCGGCCTCAGAGCAACATCAACGCCGGCGCCTCAATGAGCTTGCGCAACGCCTGCAGATAGGCCGCTCCGACCGCCCCGTCGACCACCCGGTGGTCGCAGCTCATGCCGATCCAGAGGCGCTGGCCGACGGCGAGCTGGCCGGAGGCGTCGACCACCGGCTTTTTCACGATGGCGCCGATCGAGAGGATGGCGGCCTGCGGCGGATTGATGATGGCGTCGAAGGTGTCGATGCCGAAGGCCCCGAGGTTGGACAGGGTCAGGGTGCCGTTAGCGAATTCCTCCGGACGCAGTTTGTTTTCCCGGGCGCGCCCGGCAAGGTCCTTGACGGCCGCGCTGATGTCGCTGAGCGACTTCGCCTGGGCCTCGGGAATGACCGGGGTGACCAGGCCGTCGTCGATGGCGATGGCCACGGCGAGATTGACGTTTTTGAAGCGGACAATGGCGTCGCCGTCAAAGGCGGCGTTGATCGACGGCACCTCGACCGCCGCGGCCGCCGCCGCCTTCAGGATGAAATCGTTGACGGTGAATTTGATTCCGCTGCCCTTGGCCTCCTCGGCCGCATTCGCCTGCGCCCGGAACGCCATCAGCGGCGCCGCATCGACCTCGATGTTCAGGTAGAAATGCGGGATCTGCGTCTTCGAGGCCAGCAGACGGCTCGCGATGATCGTGCGGATGGGGGAAAGCGGCACCCGCACGTCCTCCGGTCCGACCACCGGGCGGATCACCGGCAGTCCGCTGGTGACCGCCCCGCCGTTGCTGCCGGCGGACAGGACATCGGCGCGCACGATGCGCCCGCCCGGCCCCGTCCCCGTCAGCGCGGAAAGGGTGACGCCGCGCTCCGCGGCCATCTTGCGGGCCAATGGCGACGCTTTCACCCGGCCGCCGCGCGACCGGCTGACCGCCACCGGGCCTGCGCTGAGGCGCGGCCGCGCTCCGCCAGCCGCCGCACCCGCACCCGCGGCAGCCGCCGCGCCCGCACCCGCCGCCACCTTGGGTGCCGGCGCACTATCGTCAGCCGGCGGCGCCTCCCCCTCCTCCAGAATCATCGCCATGGCCGCGCCGATCGGCACCTTGTCTCCCTCCTGCGCATACAGCTTGTGCACCGTGCCGGAAGAAAACACGTTCTGTTCCATCGTCGCCTTGTCCGTCTGGATCTCGGCCACCACCTGCCCCGAGGTCACCGTATCCCCGGGCTTGATCAGCCACTTGAGCAGGGTCCCCTCGGTCATGGTGTCGCTCAGCGACGGCATTTCAATGTAGTGCGGCATGGGCGCGGAAAATCAATGGTTGGCAAAGCGACGATGTCGCCCGCCGCAGCCAAAAACGCAAGCGGCCAGATCGTCCGACGCCCCGCCGCCCCCCCGCACGCCTCCTTCGTGCGGCGGTCCCAGGGAGGCAGCACCCCGGGACCGCCGCAGACCCCTGCGGCTCGACGCCACCGCCCCTGCGTCAAACAAGACCTGCCTGTCGAGTGCTCAGGGGTCCTTAAAATTTTATCTCTTGAACGAGCGCCCTTGCCCTCCGACCCCGTGTGACGGCCCTCCGCGGCGTGCCGGCCGTAACCCGGCCGCTCCCGCCACGCCGGCCACGCCTGCCACGCCTGCCACGCCTGCCCTCCGCGCGCTACCCGCGCGCGGTCTTGAGTTTTTTCAGGTAGGCGGCCTCGGTCAGTCCGAGCCGCCGCGCCGCCGCCGCCGCCTGCTCCCCGGCGCGGGAATACGCCTGGAGGACCAGTTCGCGTTCGAGCGCGGCCAGCAGCGGCAGCCCGGGGGACTTTTCGGCTTCATCGAGCAGCCGTCCGGCCCAGGCGGCCAGATCGGGCGCCTCGGGTTCCGGGCGGACGGCGGCCGCGGCCGCGGCACCGGGCCGTCCCAGCTGGGCCGACCCCAGCGGGATGTCCTTGGGCAGCAGCACATCAGCGGTGGCGAGCACACAGGCGCGGGCCAGAGTGTTTTCCAGTTCGCGCACGTTGCCGGGCCAATGATGGTCTTCAAGGTGGCGGATCGCCTCCTCGCTCAGTCGGTGCGGCGGCATCCGGTGCTCGCGGGCCAGCCGCTGCAGAAAGAAATTGGCCAGCGGCAGCACGTCCTCGCGGCGCTCCCGCAGCGGAGGAATATGAATCCGGATGACATTCAGGCGGTAGAAAAGGTCTTCGCGGAAACGGCCGGTTTCGACATCGCGCTCCAGCGGCCGGTTGGTGGCGGCCAGGATGCGCACATCGGTCCGCAGCGTCTGGTTGCCGCCGACCCGCGAGAACTCGCCCTCCTGCAGCACCCGCAGAATCTTGCTCTGCACCGGAAGCGGCATGTCCCCGATCTCATCAAGAAACAATGTGCCGCCGTCACATTGCTCGAAGCGACCGACCCGCTGGGCCACCGCCCCGGTGAAACTTCCCTTTTCATGCCCGAAAAGTTCGCTTTCGAGCAGGTTTTCCGG
>JALRGF010000738.1 GCA_023253495.1 Verrucomicrobiales bacterium | reverse complement strand
GGTCGGTGGCAGGTGGTCGGTGGCAGGTGGTCGGTGGCAGGTGGTCGGTGGCAGGTAATCGGTGGCAGGTAATCGGTGGCAGGTGATCGCGGTCGGTGGCCAAGACCTCAGGGCCAAAGGCCCACCCCCATCCCAGCCTGGGCCAACGGCCCAGGAAGACACGGCAAAGAAACCCTCGAGGGCTGAAAGCCCGTTACATCTTCAGGGCATGCCCAAAAACCTGCGTCCCACGATGAGGCAGGCTTTCCACCCTTGTCCGGATACGCGGCAAGAAATGCCAAATGACAAATGCCGCCATCGGGGCCACTGGTCCGCATGAGCCTGCTGTCCGTGGAAAACCTGCGCCTCTCGTTCCGACCGGAAGACCGCCCGGCGGTGGAAGCGGTCAAAGGCGTGTCCTTCAGTCTCGAGGAAGGCGAGACGCTGGCCATCGTCGGCGAAAGCGGTTCCGGCAAAAGCGTGACCGCCATGGCGCTGACCCGGCTGCTCCCCGCCCCGCCGGCGCACTACGAAGGCGGGCGCATCCTGCTGCGCGGGCGCGACGTGCTGGCGCTTTCGGAAGCCGAGCTGCGCGGCGTGCGCGGCAAGGAGATCGCTTATGTGTTTCAGGACCCGATGACCTCCCTCAACCCGGTCTTCACCATCCGCTCGCAGATCGCCGAAACCCTGCGGCTCCACCGGCCGGAACTCAGCCCGGGTGACTACGACCGCGAAATCGTCTACTGGCTCAACGAGGTCGGCATCGTCAATGCCGCGGACCGCCTCAAAAGCTACCCGCACGAACTCTCCGGAGGCATGCAGCAGCGCGTCATGATCGCCATGGCGCTGGCCGCGCGGCCGGCCCTGCTCGTCGCCGACGAACCAACAACCGCCCTCGACGCCACCGTCCAGAAACAGATCATCGACCTGCTCGCCCGCCTCCAGCAGCAGCACGGCATGGCCATCCTCCTCATCACCCACAACTTCCACATCCTCCCCGGCCTCGCTCACCGCGTCGTCGTCATGTTCCGCGGACAGATGGTCGAAACCGGCCTCACCGATGACATCCTCCGGAACCCGTCACACCCGTACTCCCGCGCCCTCATCGACTGCGTCCCGAAAATCGGGGCCCGCAAACACCGGCTCGCCAGCATCGATCACGCCGCGCTCAGCGCGGCCGGATAAAGCCCCACGCGTGGTCCGCATGCCGTCCACACTCACGACACCAGCCCGCCGGCACCTCCAGCGTGCCCCATCGTTCCCTCCCAACCCCCTCTGATGACGGCCGCCCATGCCGCCGGGAGGCCGGCCCTCCGGCTCGCCACCGCCCCACTGGCCGCTCCCAGTCTGGATTTTCCTCCCGCGTCGTATTCGCAGGAAATCCGTCTGGCGACAATTAATATTGGCCTCGACGACGAGCGCATCCTGGTCCTCGCCCCATCCTCCCAAACCCCTCACCACCCCACCCCAGGGGGGACAGGAATGTCCCCCTCCCTTTTCTTCGACAGCATGACGCAAAGGAGCGGGGACATTCCTGTCCCCCACCGAC
>JALRGF010000629.1 GCA_023253495.1 Verrucomicrobiales bacterium | reverse complement strand
ATCACCGGACCGCTCCCGCCGCATCCCGGCGGTCGAGCGCTCCGGCTCTTTCCGGTCCGTGGGATCATTCTTCCCGACCGCTCAGGAAGAGTGCGCGTGGAGAGACGAGACGGACGACCGCCTGGCCGAAGCCGTGCTGGCCGAGTCCGCAGACCACGCGGGCGTTTTGCCGGCCGTTTCCGCCGATCCCGCCCGGCCCGTGCCACCGGACCCCCGGCCGGCCGGTCCACCCCCACCCTCCGGCCACGCCCCCACCGGCTGGGACTGGTTTGCCCACTGGCCGTTTCCCACCCAGCTGCTCTGCTTCTCCCTCGTCATCGCCGGCGGCATGTGGTGGACGGAACACCGACGGCCGGTCCCCGCCGCCCCCGCCCCACCCGCCGCCACCGCACCAGCCAAACCGACCCGCCGGCCACGCCTCCGCCCGGAAACATTCGACTGGCTCAACCGCCTGCGCGAATCCCAGGTCGTGACCGACCAGCTGGAAGCTGAATTCGCCGAGGCCCAGGCATTCTTCCGCGAATACGCCCTCGACGAATTCCTCGATTTCGACCCCTGGTCGCTTGGCTCCGACGAGGTGCTCACCCTCACCCATTTCTGCGACCACGGGTTCTTCACCGTCGAGCGCGAGATCCTCGTCCGCATCCTTGAACGCAAGGTGCTCGACAAACCGGATGCCGACGGCCCGTCCGCACCGGGTGCCCTCGCCCGCCTTGAGGCTGCCGCCCGCGACCGCGAATCCCGCCTGGCCAGCCTGCGCGAAGCCGCCGACCTCTACCGGCGCAACCGGTCCGCCGACGTCACCCTGCCCGCCGCTCTCACCCCCGAAGACGATCAATCACAACGCGCCCGGCTCGTCGACTCCCTCGCCGCCGTCCGCCGCGAACGCGAACGCCTCGACGCCCGCATCGCCGAACTCAACGCCATGCTCCGGTAACGGAGCGTTGGCTTCCAGCCAACGAGTGCGGGACCGGCTCTTCGTCATGGTCATGGCATGCCCGCGCCGCTCACGCAAACACCTCGACCCGCGGATACAGGTCACGCAGGCACTTGGCGCAGGCCGCGGTGACGATGCTCCGCATTTCCTCCTCAATCTGGTCCGGAGTCAGCCCGCTCTTCGCATCGCCCGCCTCCTTCCACAGGCGCTCGAGCCGCTCCTCTTCCATGGCCACGGCCTCCTGAACCACGTCGCGCCAGTGGACCGGATGCTCGCCGTCCTCCCACTCGCCCCGGCCGCGCCCGAAATGCGCCACCGCCAGATAACACAGCAGCACGATCTGCACCTGCTCGAGATAATGCGCCAGGCTCCACCGAACCTCGTTACCCGCCTTGCCCCGCACCAGATTGAACGTGCGCGCCAGCATATAGCCGCCCACTCCGCCGCTGATCGCCCCCAGCACCGTGCCCGCAAACACCGTCGTGCCATGCGAAAGAATATCCACAATCACCCCGCTGGTCAGGCCGGTGGCCAGGCCGCCGACCGCCGTCCACAACGATTCATTGACCTTGCGGACGTCGCCCAGCAGGTCCCGGGCATTCTGCCCGAGCGGTCTCGATGAATGCCCCTCCAGCCCGAACAGCTTGATCAACTCATCGGTGATCTCCAGCGTCCTCGAGGCCAGCCGCTCAGACAACTGCCGCCGCGCCTCGCTCATCTCACTGTTGATCTCGCCGCGCCGGAATCCGATTTTCTGCAGCAGCGACTCGTGGCTCACCCGCACCACGTCCAGCAGCGATCCGCTCAGCGCCCGCGCCATCACCGCCACCGCCTCGCGGTGAACATCAAGGTTCTTCTCACGCCAGGCGGCGCGCAGCAGCCGGAACGTCTCTTTCTTCTCCACCGGGGCCGCCGGCGCCAGCGTCTCCAGCAGCTCCCCCTCCTGCACCCAGCAGCGCGCGAACGCATCCAGGCTGAGCGCCTGCTTGACCACCGGAAACCGCCGCATCTGCTCCGTCCACCGCACCTCCTCCGCTGCCTCCTCCTCCACCCCCCGCGGCGGCCCGGTCTGATTCAACAGCAGGATCACCGGCTTGCCCATCCACGACAGAATCTCCATCTCCATGTCCACATAAGGCATGTCCTCGGGTCGCTGCGAAGCATCCACCAGATACAGCACGATGTCCGCCTCCTCCCGCACGTTCTTCACCGCCTGCTGGCTGCACCACAGCGGACGGTTCGTGTACCGGTCCCACATCTGCATCATCACCCACCGGATCGGCTGCTCACTCTGCTTCAGCCGCCGCAACAACCGCGCCGTGTCCCCGAATCCCGGCGTGTCCCACAACAACAACCGCCGCCCCTGCGTCGCCACCATCACATGCGCCTCACTCAGATCCGTCACATGCGGCCGGTCCGACGCCTCCCCCACATCCCGCCGCAATAACGTCCGCGCCAACGTCGTCTTCCCCACATTGGTGTGGGAAATCAGACTGAGGGTCAGCGTGGACGGATCAGACATGGTCAGGGGTCAGGGAGCGGCATCATCCGGGCACCACGCCGAATTTCAAGCACCGCCCGCCAATCACCCTCCCACCGGGACCTTAATAGTCCCCTGCGACCCGTCGCCCCCGAGAGAGACAAAAGAGCGGCCCCGACCACAGCCCCGCTCCCCGGGGCCCTACCCCTCCCCATGCCACAGTGGCGGTACCGACCCGGTGGGAAAATCCCCGATCCTCGCCCGCAACCCCGCCCCGCCCGCCGGAAGTTCGATGCCCGGTTTCAGTCCCATGGTGATCTCTCCGGGGATCCGCTCGCCCCCGAATATCCCCACTCCGGTTTCCAGTCCCTCAATCCGGCAATCTCCAACCCCCTAAATCCTCTGACTTTGCCATAATCTGACGTCACCTCGAAAAGCACCTTCACTTCCCGCCCCGGTTGTCGGCGGAGGTGCGTCGCCAGTATATCGGAAAACTCGCCGACGAAATACCCGGGGAAATCCACAAAGGAGAGGACAACCTCCGACTCCTTCATTCCGTTCGATGGAACCGGCCTGATCTCCCAAGTCATCAGGTATTCCCGGATCTGCTTCCGCCCGACAAATGGCCCCACACCCGTCAGAAAGAAAGCAAACAAAACGCTGTAAATGACCGCAGCGAAAACGGCCACCTGCCATTTCCCGAAACCCGCGCGGGCATACCAACACACCACGAGGCAGAGCGCGATGAAAAGGGGCAGGCCTCCGATGAACAGAACCGGGCGGACGTCAAAGTAGGCAAGGAACACCATCGGCATTGTTTTATTGTCCCGGCTGCCGTCGGCGCTGCAACTGGGCGAGCTCCGGGGAAGCGGGCGATGGACAGGTGCCCGTGGAGCCCACAGAAGTGACCGGCATGGGCGCTTGTGGAATCCGGTGGTGACATTCGCGGCTCGACACGGCGGGCGGCGGGGGCATCGTCGCAGGCGAGTGATTTGAGCCATGTTGAATGCTGAGGAAACCCGGAGGTATGCCCGTCATCTTTCCCTGCCGGGATTCGGGGGGGCGGGGCAGGAGCGGTTGCGGGCGGGCAGCGTGCTGTGCATCGGGTCGGGCGGGCTGGGGTCGCCAGCGTTGATGTATCTGGCGGCGGCGGGGGTGGGGCGGCTGGGGGTGGTGGATGCTGACGAGGTGGACGAGAGCAACCTGCAGCGGCAGGTGCTTTTCGGCACGGGGGACATCGGGCGGCCGAAGGTGGAAGTGGCGGCGGAGCGGCTGCGGGCCCTCAATCCGCTGATCCGGATTGAGCCGTACCGGGTGCGGTTGACCCGCGACACGGCCGAAGCGCTGGTGGGCGGGTACGACATCCTGCTGGATGGCACCGACAATTTCCCGACCCGTTATCTCTGCAATGATGTGGCGGTGCGGCTGCGGAAACCGAATGTCCATGGGGCAATTCACCGGTTTGAGGGGCAGGTCAGCGTGTTCGCACCGCACCTGGGCGGGCCGTGTTATCGTTGTCTGTTTCCGGAGCCGCCGCCGCCCGGTACCGTGCCGTCGTGCGCCGAGGGCGGTGTGCTCGGGGTGCTCCCGGGACTCGTCGGCACCCTGCAGGCGACCGAAGCCATCAAGCTGCTCGCCGGCCTGGGGTCCCCCCTGGTTGGACGGCTGCTGCATGTCGACGCCTGGACGATGCGCCATCGCGAGATCCGACTGCGCCGCGATCCGGCCTGTGCGCTCTGTGGCGACACTCCCACCCTGACCGAGCTGCCCGACTACCCGCTGACCTGCGCCCCGGCACCGGTCGTTCCGGAAATCAGCGTGGCCGAATTGGCGGTCCGGCGCGCCCGCGGGATCGGCGACTACACGCTGCTCGACGTGCGGGAGCCCGACGAGGTGGCGGCGGTGCGGTTTCCGGAATCGATCGCCATCCCACTGGGCGAGCTGGCCGGGCGCCGGCACGAACTGCCGGCCGCGCCGCGCCCGCTTATCGTCCACTGCAAGGCGGGCGGACGCAGTGCGCGAGCGATCGCCCTGCTGGCGGAAAGCGGGGTGCCCGGGAAAATGTTCAACCTGACCGGTGGCCTGGACGCCTGGCTCGCCGCCCACGGCCCGCCCGCCTGAAGTGCGTGGCCCCGCCTTGTGCGGGGTGCGCCGGCGGGTATCATGTCACAAATCTCCAGCGAGCGGCCGGGTGTCCGTGCGTGGGCACCCCGAATGCCCGCGGGGTGGTCACCTCTTCCCAGGATGAACTCTTTCTACCGCGACCCCGCCATCCGCCAGCGCCTGGTGGAATTTCTCGGTGGGGACACGCTGGAGACGGCGACCGCGCTCTCTCTCGGACACCTTGACGGCTGTGTCTTCCAGCGCCACGAGCTGCGCCCGCCGTCCGAGCTCCAGTGGTTTCTGGACCGGAATCTGGACATCGCGCGGTCGCTGGCCGACCGCGAGTCGCTGCTGCTTCACCTCGACATCGAATACGTCAACTTTGATGCCCCGGCCGAGGCGCATGTCGATCCGTGGCGGACATTTGATCTGCAGGAGCCGGTGGTACGGGTGATCGAAGAGCTGCTGGTCGCGTGGGGCATCCATCCGCTCCACGTCATCACCGGCCAGGGACACCACTTTGTGTGGCGCATCCGGCTCCGGTCGGCCGTGGCCCACGAACTCGCCGCTCTGGCCCCGGCCCCCGAACTGACCGACGCCTGCCTGCAGCGTGCCGAGGCTGGCGACTCCCCGGCCGCCATCACCCGGCATCTCCAGGACACGTTTTCCGCCGCCGCCCTGCTCGCCGAATTCCTCGCCCACCGCATCAAGGCCGAAGCCACACCGCGCACGGCGGTCCCGGTCGAAATCACCGCGGTGCACGTCGGCCCGACCCGCACCCGACAGCGGGAAATGATCTCGCTCGACATTTCCGAGTACGGCGATCCGCTGCCCACCCGCATGGTGCGCATGCCATTCACCAACTACCTCAAACCGTGGATCAGCGGACTGGCCGCGCGGCTCGGGCTGGAAGACGAACTGCCGCGCGTGCGCGCCATCCCACTTCACGAAATGGACGTGCGCCAGGCGATCAAGGTGCGGCAGGACGAAAACGACGTCAAAGAGCTTGCCCGCCGCGCCGACGTGCGCATCCCGCTGGAAGAAGAAGGCACCTCCCGTCTGCTCCGGAGTTATCTCGCTTCGCCGCTGCGGGAATTTCACCGGCATTATTACGACACCACCCACGACCCGCGGGAAACATGGGCGGACACCTACGACCGCACGCCGCTCGACCCGCTGCCGCCGTGTGTCCGCAGTCTGCTTGAATGGCCGAACGACCGCCTGCTCAAACCGGCCGGTATGCAGCTGCTCACCCGCGCCCTGCTCGGCGAAGGATGGCACCCGCGGCATATTGCCGGCCTGATCCGCTCGAAATTCGAAAACCCGTCGTTCGGATGGGGTGCCACCTGGCAGGAATACCTCCCGGCCGTGCGTGCTGACTTCTACACCCGCCTCTTCGCCGGACAGGTGGCCACCGGCCTTGACCGCCTGACCGACTTCAACTGCACCTCGACCCAGGAAAAAGGATTTTGCCCCGGCCCCGCCCCCGGCGGATGCTCCCTGCACCGGCACCACCAGTTGCTCTCGCCACCATCCCCGCCATGACCCCCTGGCCCATCGGCCTTTCGACCGGCTGCTTCCACCACCGCCGGTTCCTTGATGTCATCGACGCCATCCGCCACCGCGGGTTCGACACCATTGAGGTCTGCTCGTTTCCGCCGCATCTCGATTACCATGACCGGGCGGCGGTGACGGAGGCCGGGACGCGCCTGCGGGCGCTCGGCCTGCGCGCCGCCTCGTTTCACGCCCCCTTCGCCGACCGGATCGACATCACCGCGCCGGACCCGGCCGCGCGGCATGCCGCGGTGCAGGAACTGCTTACCGCCGGCGAAGCCGCCGCCGCCATGGGCGTGGAAACCCTCGTCCTCCACCCCGGACCGGAACGCGAAGGGCGCCCGCCGGAATCCGAATTCCTCGAGCGCATGCGCCACGCCGCCGACTCGCTCAACGAGGTCGCCGCCCGCTGCCGCCAGCTGGGCGTGCACCTGGTGCTCGAGAACATGCTGCCCCACCTCCTCTTCGGCCACATCAACGACATGATGTACCTGCTGGGCAGCATCCGGACATGTGACGTCGGCGCCTGCCTCGACACCGGCCACGCCCACCTCGCCCGCGAACTCCCCACCGTCGTCCACAAACTCTCCGGCCACCTCCACCTCGTTCATGCCAATGACAACCGCGGTGACCGCGATGACCACCTGCCGCCCGGCGACGGCCACATCGACTGGCCGTGGTTGCTTCGCGAACTGCAGTCACACCGGTTCCAGGGCACCCTGATCCTCGAGCTGGCGTCGCTCCCGCATGAATCCGTGCCGGACATGCTCGACCGCGCGCACCGCGCCCGGCAGTACCTCGAAGGTCTCATGCACGGGCTGGAGGGCCCCTGAACCGGGGAGCTTGCCTGAAGCGACGATCGCCGCCACATACTGGCCATGGACCCTGCCCTGCTCGAACTTCTCCGCTGCCCCGTCACCCGCCAGCCGTTGCGCCTGGTGCCGGCGGAGCAGGCGGCCGCGCTGGGGCTGGGAACGCGGCAGATCCTGCTGCGCGAGGACGGGCGCGTCGGCTATCCTTTTGATGACCATGGATTTCCGTTGCTGCTTCCAGATTCCGGCGTGCCGGTGCCCTCGGGGCCGTGAAGAACGCGCTCGCCAGCCTCACCTTCCGCGGCAAGGGCTTCCTCGCGGTGGGCGCCGGGATCGCCGTGGGCGCGGCGTTCGCCGGCCAGCGCGACCTGCTGCGCATCGCGGTCCTCCTCCTCGTGCTTCCGTTCCTCGCCGCCTACCTCGCCGGCCGCACGCGCTTTCGACTCGGATGCGAGCGCCTCGTGCGCCCCAGCCAGATCCCTGTCGGAACGCTGGCGGAGGTCGATCTCGCCATCACGAACCTCTCCCCCGTCCGCACCGGCACCCTGCTCCTGCGCGATGCCGTGCCCGACGAACTCGGGTTCCCGGTCCACCGCGTGCTCGAGCGCGTCGAGCCATCCGGGACCCGGACCACGACGTACCCGCTGCGGGCCTATCAGCGCGGTCGATACGAGATCGGCCCGCTGTCGGTGACGGCGGTCGACCCGTTCGGCCTCGTGCGCCTGACACGGTCCTTCCGCGCCACCGAGCCCGTGCTCGTCGTCCCCCGCGTCATCGCCCTGCCCGACTCGGGTCTGCGCGCCGATCACCGCGGCCGCGGCGACGGGAGGTCGTTGAGCC
>JALRGF010000626.1 GCA_023253495.1 Verrucomicrobiales bacterium | reverse complement strand
CAGGTTCCACGTGGCGAGAATCAGGCGCGTCCCGTCGAGTTTGAAATCAAACCGCGGCTGGGCTGCGGCAAGTGCTTCCTGCGTCTGGTCGCGGTCGTCCGGGGTGGTGACCGCCGGCGCTTTGCCCTCGATTTCATCCAGCTGGGCAAGGAGGCGGGTGAATTTTTCCCGCCAGTGGTCGACCGGTTCGTTGGCGCGGGCGGCGGCCAGGGTGCGGGCGGCGGCGGCGTCGCCCTGGGCGAGGGCGAGCCAGGCCGCGGTGTAGTCGTACTGGAGCGCGGTGGGCACGCCCTCCCGGTTGACTGCGGCGAACGTGCTGACGGCTTCCTCGACACGGTCCTGGAGGAGCAGGTAGCCGGTGAGGGCGAGGCGGCCGGCATCGTCGAGGTGCGGCTGGTAAGCGAGGACGCGCAGGAACCCCTGGTACTGTTCGCGGAAGCGGTCGTTGAGGATGGTGCGTTCGGCACCGAGACGATGGGCGCGGGCATTGACCAGCGGGGCGTACTCCAGATGCTCGTACATCCGGTGGTCAACCGGATCAATGTCGATCAACGGCGACCGCAACCACGGCCCGAGCGTGGCGAGGGCGCTCGGCTGGTGGCGGAGGAACTCCCGTATCGCGGCCGGGTCGTTGTGCACGAATCCGTAGGAATAAGTGACCGGGTGCCAGAGGCGTCGCTGAGCGAGGCGGGCGACGAGGGCGCGGAAGAACTCCGGGCTGCGGCGGACCCGCCAGGCGACCTTGTCGAGGTCGAGGGTGCGGATGTTGGCCGCATCGAGGAACGCGAGCACCTCGGCCTCGGTGCCGTTCTGGGAGACATAGGCCCAGCTGGCCGTGTCCGCGGTCGAGAGGCGGTCGACAACCGTGAATGTCGTGGGCGAGGCGAAGGCGACCACCTGGCCGTCCCGGGTCACGTGGACCGGAAAGTGCGGGAACGACCCGGCCTGCGGGAAATAAAACCCGATGTCGAGCGTGTGGGTGCGGAAGGGTTCGAGGCGCAGCGGCACGCTGCGGGTCGCCTTGGCGCCGGCGGCCGGCCGCGCCCCCCGCGGGATCTGGAAGAGGACATCGAGTTTCTGGGTGGAACTGGTCGGATTGGTCACCACCACCTGCGCGCCGTAAAGCACCCCGGCGAGGAATTCACCGGTGACAAATTTGTCCAGCGGCTCGCCGTCCGGCTGCGGGACATAGCGGTCGTCGGCGCGGTAGAAATTCTGACTGACCAGCAGTTTGGAGCCGGTGGCGTCGACCGGCGCCGGCTTGACCGCCTGATGAAACAGGATGGTGGGTGATGAAGGCGTGAGGGTGAGGGCGCCGTCGTCGCCGACCTTGGCGTCGAGGGTGCCGGCCTGGCTGGGGAACGGCAGGTCGGTGACCGCCAGGGCGAGCATCATTTCCGTGAAATTGCGGGTGGCCTCGGCGACATGCGCCGACACAAAACTCCCGTCCCCCGACCACCGGGCATAGTCCATCCAGAAGCGGTTCGGCAGGACGAGTGATTCATCCTGGGCGGCGATCGGCAGGTGCCGGTAGTTGTTTTCCGCCCATTCCCGGGTGACACCGAGCGCGCGGTAAAAAACTTCGGCCACACCCTTTTCGCGGAGTTCGAGGTCGGCATTGAAACGTTCGGCATAGCCGAAGGTATCGGCGTCTTCCTCGACGCCGGGAGTTGCGGCTTCCGCTTCGACGCCTTCGGCGCTCTCGGCCATGGCGAGACCGGCCAGTTCCGGCGAGGCCACGGTGCCATCGGCGAGCAGGGCGGCACCGGCCATCGGCTGGTCACCGGCGCGCCCGAGGGCGTCGAGGTGACGCAGGGCCTTGTCCTTGGCCCTCTCGTGCAGAGCACCGCGGGCTCCGGCGGCCTGCCGCCTGAGTAACCGCTCCTGAGCGGCCATGCCGCCCGCACCGCCGGCCGGGCCGCCGGACATGTCTTCGCCGAGTTCACCGGAATCCTCAAAGGCGAGGGCGAACCCGCGCAGGGCGGTGTCGAGACGCCGACGGTCGTCCTCGCGGTTGACCGGGGTGAGTGCGAGGGCATCGGCGAGAGCGCGCGTTTCGGCGGCCCGCTGGTCGGGCAGCCGTTGTCCGAGCAGCAGGCGTTCCAGCGTGTTCAGCCGCCCGTAGCGCCACGGTTCGAGGAACCGGGTCAGGTCGTTTTCGAGCAGGTAGTCGTCGAGGAACGTCCGGTCCTTTTTGTTGGCCAGGTACGGCCGGAGCACGCGGGCGAAGAAATCGGGATCCTTGCGGGCGATGAAAAAGGCCAGTTCGTGGCACGCATGCCTGGAGTAGTGGTCGAGCTTTTTCTTTTCGTCGAACGTCGGCCACTCAAGGATGAATGCGAACTCGGCGAGCGTCTCGTTGCCCGAAAGCGTGCGCAGCAGCGTGAAGACGCGCCCGAGGTGGTCATAGGTTTCGAAGCGCGCGGAAAGGGCGTCGGCGAGGCGGTGGGGCGTGTCCCTGGCGATGACCACGGTTTCATCCTGCTCGGCGAAATGCCCCTGCGGATCAAGCCCGCTGGCCAGGCGCAGGTCGCGCGTGGCAATCGCGCGGGCCGGCAGGGCGATGGTCCGGGCGACCGAGGTGGCGGCATTCAGGGCGAGGACATGGACCTGGGTGGCGTCGGCGAGCGAGGCCAGCGGCACGCGCACCACGCCGTCCTTGTCCGGCGCCGCGTTGAAGCGCACCGGAGCGGCGACCGCGAGGAAGTCGAACGACGGCGTGACCGGCACAACGGGCGCCTTGCCGTCCTTGGCCGCGGCCGCGAGAACGGGAGACGGCGGTTGCGGCGCATTCATGGCGGCCGCCGGGGCTTCGGCGAGGCGTTCGAAGCGGTCGCCGGCGCGGGCTTCCTGCCGGGCCGTCACCGTATCGCGAACGGCCCACGGGTTGAGGAGCAGTCCGGGGCGCGGGAGCATGACACCGGGAAAGTGCCGGGCCGCGAGGCGCTCGAGGATATAGCGGATTTCGTCGCCGAGCTGACGGCCGCTGACGTACTGGCTGAGGGCGTCACCCGGGGTGCCGGCGAGCCGCGCGGGCGGAGTGAACCGGCCGAGCTGGGCGAGCGGGTTTTCCGGGGTGTAGCGGGTGGCGGTGAGGTGCACCCGGGTCAGCGGGTCGGCATGGGCGACGCGGATGACCAAGGTGTCGCCCTCGACCTCGACCGACGGCAGGTGGAGCGGCGCGGCGGCCTCCGACTCGAGCAGCCGGTTCGGCGACACCAGAAACCCCTTGACCGGGCGGCCGCGGGTGACCCGCAGCTGGATGAGCCGGCCCTCCGGACGCAGGTGCAGTTCGTAATCACCGGGAGCAAGGTCCCGGGCTTCGAGGAAACCGTCGGCGTCAGCCAGCCGCGCGCTCACATCAGCCACGGGCCCGGCCTCGGCACGGACTTCAAGCAGCGAGGCGTCGGCGGCGCGGGTGAAGGTGGCGATGCGCACCGGGGTGCCGGCGGCGGCATGCACATGGGACGGGCCGTTGACCGCATCCGGCGTGATCGGCCAGCGGCGCGTCTGGCCGTTGGGTCCGGTGGCGGCCACGCTGGCAATGCCGTCGAGCGGACCGAGCGCCAGACGTCCGTTTTCGCCGGTCTTGAGCATGACATTGACGGGCACGGTGTAGTCGCGATGCCAGAGCTGCAGCGCCACCGCGCGCTCGGGTTTCGGCTCGCCGTTTTTGCCGCGCTCGTCGAGGAACCACCCGTCGGCGGCGCGGCCGAGATGCAGGTCGCTGACCAGCGGGGCGCGGTCGATGCCATTGCCGGTCCACGTCCACGACATGGTGAGCGGCACGGCTCTGGCCTCGGTGATCGATTTCACCTCACCGGCCACCGTGACGGTGAGCGAGGCCAGGCGGTCCGGCACCTTGAAGGTATGGGTGCTTTCACGGTTGTCGTGCAGTTTGAAATCCGGCACCGTCGCCGTGGTTGCGATGCCTTCGTGGTCGGTGCTGGTCAGGGTCAGAACGGGTTTTTCCAGCAGGGCGGCGGATACCGGCTGGCCGTTGAGTTCGAGGCGCGGCCGCACGGCGAGCACGGCTTCGCCGCCGGCCAGCGCCTGTTCCGCTTCGACGTGGAAGCCGCCGGTAAGCGCATACGCTTCCCCGGCCAGGGTGATGGTTTCCAGACTGGTGAAACCGGCCCCGTCATGCAGCATCACTGTTTGCGGACCCGGCTGCGCGGTGAAAGGCAGGATGATTTCGCCGTTGGCCGCAGGATCCAGCCGTCGCCCGGCCAGGGTGGCGTAGGCACCGGCGACCGGCTGGTGGTTTTCGTCGAGCACGGTCAGCGCGGTGCCGGCGCTGCCCGGGCGGGTCAGGTAGTGCAGCTGCCCTTTGCGGATCAGGGCGCGCGAGCTGCGGCCGTTGCCGATCAGTTCGACCACCCAGACGCCGCGCCGGGCGGCAATCTCCGGCAGCGCGATGGAGTGACGCACCCGGCGCAGCGGCGGCGCCGCCGTCTCCATCGTCCGCTGGGTCGCCGCCACCAGACCATCGAGATCAATGTCGGTGCCGATCGGCTGCCCGGTCGCCTCGTAGCACGCCCCGGTATTCAGTTCGAAAATCTTGACTGTGACCTGCGACGCATTTTTCACCCACACGTCGAGCGTCACCGCGTCCCCGGTCGCCCAGCGCGCCGGATTGGCCGCATCAAAATCCAGATCCACCCGCCGCTTGAGCGCGTCATAGGCTTCGGACGAAAGCGCGGAAGCAAGCGCCTCGGCC
>JALRGF010000258.1 GCA_023253495.1 Verrucomicrobiales bacterium | reverse complement strand
CCGCCGCCGGCCTGCCGCTCATCCCGGTCCGCACCGATGATTTCCCGATGGTGACCGCGCCGGAAGCCAGGCGCGTCCTCCGGCATCCTCATTCGACCCTGTCGACCCCGCCCCATAGCGCCGCCGCCACCGCGACAGACTCCCAGCACTCACCCTGCGTTTCCGGCAAAAATCCGCCGTGTTCCCCTTCCAGTCCTTGTACTCGTCTAACAACTGTCTCCGTTCCCGTTCAGTGTATCTCTTCATGCGCGCCAGTTTCCCCGACCTCCTCGCGCCTCACCAGACGCGGTTGCTGACGGGCTTACGAACGACCTCGCGAATCAGCTGCACGACCGGGCCGACGATTCCGCCTCTGCCGGCGGCACACCAACACCGGCGGCGCGACCCAATGTCCCGATTTACGCCAGCCGCGACCAGTGGTAGAACGCCTCATGCGCTGCTGGTGGGTGAATCACAAACAGACCTTCGCCCACGAGGTCGGCCGCGGTTACATCTGGTGCCCGAAGAGGAAAAAGAACGGCACCCGGAACCACTTCTACGAGACGATCCGCGAAGTCCAGCAAGGGGACGTCGTTTTCTCTTTTGCCGATGCCCACCTGCAAGCGGTCGGCCCCGCCCGACTGCCCTGCTATTCGTGCCCCCGCCCGGACGAATTCGGAAGCGTCGGCGAACTCTGGGACGTCCGCGGGTGGCGGGTCGATGTGAACTTCACCAAGTTCGTCAGGCCGTTAAAAATGACCGTCGTCGCGGACCAGATCGCCCCGCTATTGCCGAAACGGTATTCCCCCATTCAGGAGAACGGACACGGCAATCAGGGCGCCTACCTGGCCGAAATCTCCATGCCCTTGGCCCGCCGACTCCTGGAACTGGCGGAACCCGCGCTGCTGGGCCTGCTTCAGCCCGCTCCCGGCCTTCAGGAAACACTCGTTCAAACCAGTGACCCGACGATCCTCATCGAGTGGGAAGACAACCTCCAGCGACGGATCGCCGCCAACGATGCCGTGCCCGAAACAACCCGCCAAGCGCTCATCCAGGCCCGGCGCGGCCAAGGCCTGTTCAAGCAGAACGTGTCCGAGTTCGAACGCGAGTGCCGGATCACTCACGTCGACAACCCGGTCCACTTGATCGCCAGCCACATCAAGCCGTGGCGCGAGGCCTCGGATGAGGAGCGACTCTCCGGCGGCAACGGCCTGCTCCTCACTCCGTCCATCGACCACCTCTTCGATCGCGGCTTCATCAGCTTCGACGACGACGGCAGCGTGCTCGTGTCCCCGGTCGCCGACCACGAATCGCTCCACCGCATGGGCGTCGACTGCACGCGCCCCCTCTTCGCCGGCCGCTTCAACTCCGACCAGCGCCACTTCCTCGACTACCATCGGCAGGAGATTTTTCTCCAATCACAGTGCTGATGGTGACGCAATTTGCCGGCGAGGTCCACTTATTTCAAAGCGACCGCCAGCCCATTGTTTCTCTTCCCCTGGGGGACGGCTGGGCATTCATTTTGTGGAGTTTGGGTTCGGCCTCTATCGGCCGCCCCCAACCACAACAATCATAGTTTAGCCTCTGGCCCGAATTTTGGGCTCCACCTCACGGTTCCGGGCCTCCGATCACCGAGGCGGCCGCATCTCCCGCCAGCTTTCAGTGTGCCTCGAGAACCACCTCGAGAACCCGACGGAGCGGTGCGGCGCCTCGGGCGGGTGCGGTGGCAATGATTCTCTGACCTTCGAGGCGGGTGATTCCATGGATTGCCATGCTCACCCCCTCGCGGGAAAGATGCGCGACCGACCCCTCGGCGCGCGCCGTCACCGCCGCGGCCAGCGTGATATGAAGATCGACCGGTTCCTCACCGCGATTGATCAGGGTCCAGGACAGGTCGTTTTCCGCGCAGGCGACCTCCAGCGTCACCCCGCCGTCGGAAAGCGTGATCAATCGAGGCCCCGGGACCACCCTCTGGACAGGTACTCTGTCGGCAGCCCCGTCAGTCCGACCACCCCTCCTGGACAGGTACTCTGTCGGCAGCCGACCATCAGCCCAGATCCGGACAGGTACCATGAGCGCCTCAGATCCGGACAGGTATCACGAGCACCTCCATTCTTTTTGCCGGGAATGGGGGGGGCGTCCTTTTCGCTTGTGCGGGCGGTATGGGGAGGTGACAGAAATGAAATGACCGAAGTCCTGGTGAGGAGGAATCCGCCTTCGGGCAAGCTTCGGGTTTTCCATTTTCCACCTTCATGCCATGGCCCTGAACCCATCCGGCACAGCTGCAGGCACCGGCGAAAGCCGGATGGCCGGATGGACGCGCCGCCGCGTGCTTGGTCACCTGAGCGTGGCCGGACTGACCGCGGGGGGCGGGTGGACGGCGGCCGCGCCGGCGCAGCCCGGGACTGACATCACCTTTTTCGTGATGGCGGACCCGCAGATCCATTTGGACAAATGGGGAACGGCCGGCACCGAGCGGACGATCGACACCATGAACGCGCTGCCGGGGCGGCCATTTCCGTTCGGCGGGGTGGTTGCTGAACCGCGGGCGGTGGTGATCTGCGGCGATCTGGTGGACGACGCGGCGGACCCGCGCCACTGGCGGTGTTACGAGCGGTTGTTTTCTCCGAACGGCCGGGCGCGGCTGCGGTTCCGGGTGATCGAAGGGATTGGCAACCACGATCTGACGGCGGAAAGCGCGACCGGCTTCAGCGTGATCCAGCGCGAAGTCGTGGCCCGCCACCAACGGCGGGATGGTCCGGAGAAGCTCTTTTATGATGCGCGCGGGTACCATCATTCGTGGGACTGGGGCGCGCTGCATCTTGTGCAGCTCCACCTTTTTCCGGGGCGCGAGCCCCGCCCGGTCTACGACCGCCCGGCCGCCTGGAACAACCCGGCCGGCAGCCTGGATTTTCTGATGGCCGACCTGAAGGAGCGCGTCGGCGACACCGGACGTCCGGTCATTCTCCTCTGGCATTACGGGCTGCGCGGCTGGGGGCTGGAAAAATGGTGGACGCCCGAGGACCTGTCGCGCCTGCGCGAGGCCATCGCGCCATATAACATCGTTCTTATCCTTCACGGCCACGAGCACGCCTACGCCCGCTACGAATGGGAAGGGTATCCGGTCATCATGGCGCCGTCCCCGCAGTTCGACCGCGACCCGAAACGGCCGGATCTGGAAAGCACGCCCAAGGGGTTTCTGGTCGTGCGGGTGACGGGAGACCGGCTGCAGGTCGCCTGCCACCAGGCCGGCGACTGGGGCGAGACATGGGAGCGGACGATCACGCTCGGAAAAGAGACGGCCCCGGAACCACGCTGAGCGGCCAACGAAGCGGCCGGCACGGATCCCCCGCCCCGCGGCGTCCCTCCTCAGGCCAGCCCGCGCGTGCGCATCTCGTCGAGCACCCAGGCGTACTCGGCGGCAATCTGGTCGGTCACATCCGCCTGGCGCAACCCGGCCGGCAGCACTCCCCATGTGTACGTCTCGATCTCAAGGTGCCGGCAGAGGTCCGGAGTGGCGCTGAGCACGTCGAGCACCCCGCTGACGTGGTCGCGGGTGTCCCGGAAAATCAGGTCCGGGTGAGCGTGCACCGGCACATGGAAATGCACCCGCCATTCATCAGGCGCTCCGCCACCCGACGGACTGAGCGCCTCCCGCCCTTCCACCGCCGCCAGCAGGGCGTCCGGCAGGTCGATGTGCCGCCGCAGCGGCCCGCCGTCGCCCGGACGCACCACCACCTGATGCAGGTATGTTTCTTCATCGAATTCCCGCAACCGCGCCAGCGCCTCCGCGCTCGGGTGCAGCCGCAATGCGGAGCTGAGATGGAACTTGCTGATCCGCACGCCGGCCGCGGACAGCCGCGCCAGCGCCTCGCGCGGTTCCTCGAACTCAATGGCGAGGTGGCAGCAGTCGTAGTTCATGCCGACCACCCGCCGGAAATCATCGTCGAACTCGCTGAGAAACCCGATGAGTTCCTCGCTGGTCTCCAGCGTGCACAACGGTTCCGGTTCCAGCCCGAGGTGCAGGTCGCGGCCGCTCTGGCGCGATCGTTTTTCGATGTGGGCGGCGCACTCAAGCAGGTGGCGCCGGGCCGCCTCGCGTTCGACCGGCGTCCAGTCAAACCCCTTGAAGGAAATCGGCAGGGTGCTCACGCTGC
Organism: Verrucomicrobiales bacterium; assembly: GCA_023253495.1. Taxonomy (GTDB): domain Bacteria; phylum Verrucomicrobiota; class Verrucomicrobiia; order Verrucomicrobiales; family V1-33; genus CAJBME01. The sequence continues at coordinate 3,420 of JALRGF010000258.1, read as the reverse complement.
CTTCGCCGCCGGGCGGCGCGAGTTCGGCCATCAGATCAAACAGGAGGTTGGTGTACTCCAGCCGCTCAGGCGTCGCCCAGTCCGGGCGGTACACCTGCTCCTTGACCCGCGTGCCGTGAAATTGGCCGTACGGAAATCCATTGACGGTGAAAACGTAACAATTTTCCCGTTCCAGCCACCGCTGGAATTCCACCCGCGTCTTGCGGTCGGACAGGTCCCGGGCGGCGGCGGCCCCGAGCCGCAACCCGAGACCGAACGGCGCGCCCGGCGCCACCCGGTCCCGCACGGCCAGCGCGTGCGTGACCAGCGCCTGTCTGACCTCCTCCCACGATTCACCGCGATGGATGTTCGTGCAGTAGGCGAGGTGGTGGCCGCGGGTGAGCTTCATCGGATCAGGGGGTTGGAGTCGAAGGATCCCGACGGCAGAGACCGTCGGAAATCCCAATCAGACCCGGAAATCACCGCCCGCCAACCCTATCGTGACCTGCCCGCCGACGATACACCGATTCCACCACATTGCGCAGGTACTGCTCGTCGCTCAGGCCGGCCGTCGCCTCAGCCGGAAAAGGGGCCAGCTCCCGGAAATGACCGGCCAGCGCACCAAAAACCCGCAGCCGCGCCGACGGCTCCAGCGCGTCGCGCCGCAGCAACGCACTGAGCGCCACGGCCGCGAGCTCCGGGCTGGTCCGCTGCCGCAGGCGCGCTTCGACCAGCGGGTGCGCGCGGAACGAATTGTGCGGCCCGGCCAGCACGGCGTCGAGCCGCGGTTCCCGAACCGTCGTCCGCCGCACCACCACTGTGCCTGCCGCGAGGTCGCCGAGCCGCTGGCAATGGCGCGTGCACGTGACCGCCACCCCGCCGACCGCATAAAAGGCCGGGAGGATGTCGACGAGCCGCAGCAGGTTGCGCACGACCACCTGTCCCGGCTGCAGGGTGAGCCCGCGGGCGTCGACCACCCGCAGGCCGAGCGCGCGTTTGCCGACCGTCTGGCCGCGCCACACTCCCTCGAGCACCATGCTGTAGAGCGTGTGCACGAGAAAAAAGATCAGGGCGGGCAGCGCGGCCGCCCATTCCGGCGAGACCAGCGTGACCAGCACCGAAAGTGTCGACAGCCCCCACGTGACCGCCAGCACCACGCCGAAATCGATGGCTACGGCCGCAGCGCGCGACGCCGGTCCGGCCAGCGGCAGCGAAAACTCCACTCCTTCCGGGGTGCGGATGTCGAGGGTCGTGGTCATGGGTGATCCCGATCGTGGGCGGGGCGGCGTCCCATCAGGGAGAAGAAGACGATGAGCAGGACCAATTCCATCAGACCGAAGGCAATTTTCAGCGCATAAAGGTGCGGGCCGTGGTGCTGGGAAAGAAACGCCTCGATCAGCCCGGCGAATACCAGCATGACCGCCAGCCCGCCGGCCAGGGTGGCCAGATCGTTGCGGACCAGGCGCAGCCGCTGCCGCAATGGCTGACCATTGCCATGGCCGATGACCGCGCGCGCCAGCACCAGGCCGGCCTGGCCTCCGATGAAGATGGCCGTGAGTTCCGGCACACCGTGCGGCAGCAGCCACGCCGCCAGAAACTGCCCCTGGCCGTCATTGATATAATCAAACGCCACGAATCCGAGGATGACTCCATTGTAAAAGAGAATCACGCAGGTGAACACGCCCCCGAGAAACCCGAGCGCCATCGCCGTCAGCGCGACTTTTGTATTATGGGTCATCAGCATGGTGGAAAACGACGGCGCCCCGCCGGCAATCACCACCGCACGCTCGGCCGCCGCCTCCTCCTCGGCCCGCACCCGCTCGGTCGGCGTCTGCTCCAGATGACCGAACTGCGCCGGAATCAGCAGCCATTTGTTCGACGGATCCTGCGCCAGCACGAAGGCCCCGAGCGCGGCCCCGAGCAGCGTGAGGCCGAGGGCCAGCCAGAACGCCCCGAGATGGCGGCGGAAGGCCGCGGGGAATTCCCGCGTCAGCCAGTGCAGCGGACGCCAGCGCACCCCGGATCTGCCACGCTGGTGCAGCCGCGCATACGCCTGCGCGACCAACCCCTCGAGATAGGCGCGCAGTTCCGGCTCCGCCGCAAACGTCCGCACCTTGGCCAGATCCGCTGCCGCCCGCTCATACAAATAATAAAACCGCCGCGCCTCGTCCACGCCGCCCAGCCTCTCCCGCTCGACCAAGCGCGCCAGCGCACGCTCCAACTCCTCCCAGTACGGGCGCTCCCGCCGGATGAAAGGGTCGAGGTCCAGGATCACCCTTTTGCCCATACGCCGCCACGGGTGTTTGTCACCCGCCGATCCCATGCCCCGCCCGGCGCCAACGCCAATGCGCCTGCGCCCTTACGCTCCCCCATGTCCCGCTCCTCCCATCTCCCGCACGGCGCGACCACACAGGCTCCCACGCCCTCCCGTCCCTGCCGTCTCCCGATGCCCGTTTCCTGAGCCCGCCATCTCGCCATCGCCCGCTTGGGGAGAACTGACGTTCCTCGCCCCGCCCCACCGCGCCTCGGCAGAGGCCCGGGTGATTTGCATTGCTGCTCCGCCCGGATGCGATCATTTCTGAGGCAGCGCCCCGCCGCTTCGTCCCGCTGTTTCACCCCGCCACCGAGCCAGCCCTCATTTTTTCCGCCCCGCCTCAGGCCCCCATGAAATCCGCATTTCTTCTCGCCTTGCTGCTCGCGGCTCCGGCCCGCGCCGACCTTGCCCGCTGGGCTGACCCGGGGTTGCCGGTCCGCGAGGGACTGGAGTGGTGGCTGGACGCGAGCCGGGAAAACGAGGCGCGGGAAGCGCATTACATGAACCGTCTGGCCGACGGCCAGCCGCTCGACATCTGGCATGATTCGTCCGGCCACGCCCGCCACCTCACCCAATGGTCGGCCACCGCGCGTCCGGCCTGGCGCCAGGGCACGGTGGCTTTTGAGACCGACGATTTCCTCGCCGCGCTCGTCACGCCCGGTCTGTCCACGCGCGATCTCACGGTTTTTATTGTCGCCGCGCCTGATCGCGCCAGTGGTGATTTTCCGGCGCTGGTGAGCGTGGCGCGGCGCGAGGAAAACGACTTTACCAGCGGGCTGACCGTCGATTTCGGGCGCGCCGCGGCCCGCCCCGCCACTGCTGACACCGTGAATGTCGAGGGCGCCGGCCAGACCGGCGAAAGCAACCTGCTCGGCGAGCCGATTGCCGCCGACCACGGTCATGTGTTTACCGTGGTCAGCAGCCCGGGTACCACCATGCTGCGCCTCAACGGCAACGACCGCGGGTCGCGCCCGCGCGGCGATGTGGCGGTGGCCATTGATCGCATCGCGGTCGGGGCGCGCTTCGTCGAGCCGGCCATGCGCCATTTCTTCAACGGCCGCCTCGCGGAAGTGCTGTGGTTCAACCGCCGCCTCGACGCCGCGGAAATCGACCGCATCGAAACCTGG
>JALRGF010000563.1 GCA_023253495.1 Verrucomicrobiales bacterium | reverse complement strand
GGTCCTCAGCCTGGAAAATATGAGCCGCTTCGAGTTCCGGCAGAACACCTATGACTTTGACAGCGGGGTGGATTCGCTCAACGACGATTCCTGGCTGCTGAACCGCTTCCGCCTGGGATGGCAATGGAAGCCCCACGACGCCGTCACCTTCTTTTTCCAGGGTCAGGACAGCCGGGAGTGGGAAAGCCGGCGACCGGATGTTCCGGGTCAGGCCGGTGCCGAGGGCGACAACCCGTTCGATCTCCGGCAGGCATCCGTCGAAATCGGTGGTGGTTCTTCCCCGCTTTCGTTGAAATTGGGGCGCCAGACACTCATGTATGGCGACCAGCGGCTGGTCGGCGGCCTTGAGTGGAATGCCATCGCCCGCACCTTCGATGCCGCCAGAGTCCGCTGGCGCGGAAACGGAGGACAATGGATCGACGGGTTTGCCTCCTCGGTCGTGGTGCCCGACCGGGAGGAATTCGACGAGAGCGACCGCGACAGTGTGTTTTCCGGAGTATATGCGCATTTCCCGGGAACCGGCCCGCAGGTCACCGAGGTGTATGCTCTGTACCTGAACGATGATGACCGGGACGACGACTTCGTGACTGTCGGAACGCACTGGAAATCCACGCCGGAGGCACTGGGCCCCTGGGACTACGAGGCGGAAATTGCCTACCAGAACGGAACAGCCGGCGGGCGGGACCTGAGCGCCTTCGCGGCGTACGGGGAGGTTGGTTTCACTTTTGAGCATCCGTGGAAACCGCGCGCCGGCCTGGAATACAGCTATGGCAGCGGCGACGATGATCCGTCCGATGGCAATGAAGGGGCGTTTCAGAACCTGTACCCGAGCAACCACATCCACTACGGCTTCATGGACCTTTTTTCGTGGAGCAATGTCCACGACCTGGTACTGCACCTGGCCGCCAAACCCCGGCCCCAGATCACCCTCGGAATCGACCTGCACGCTTTCTGGCTCGCCGACACAGCGGACAGCTGGCGCCGCGCCAACGCGCGTACCGCGGTCCGGCCGCGCGACGCCGGCGCCAGCTCCTTTGCCGGCACCGAGATCGATCTGCTGGCGACCTGGTCGCCCGATGCCCACGTCACTGTCACCGCCGGCTGGTCGCACTTTTTTGCGGGTGGCTACCCGAGCGACACCGGGGCCGGCAGCGATGCGGACTTTGTCTACCTCATGACCGCTGTGAAATTCTGATCGCTCCCGTGGTTCCGGCGGCGGCCAGGCCGACGGATGCGTCGGCGGCGTCAGTCTGAGTATCCGGATGTGAGAATCCGCCGCAAAACAGTCGACTTCGTCATGCGGGCGCCGCTAGCGTGCCCGCCATGAATCCGCCCCGCCGCACGAGCCGGTTCCGCTTTCTCGATTTCGTTGAAGCCGTGGGCAACCGGCTGCCGGATCCGGCGCTGTTGTTTGTCTGGGCCTCGGCGCTGGTGATCCTGGGTTCGGCAGCGGCGACGTCGGCCGGCTGGAGTGTGCAACCGGTGCGGCCGGAAGCGGTGATGGAAGTGGCCGCCGACCCGACCACCGGCCAGCCGGTCGCCCGGGCCGTGCTGGGCGCGGACGGGCGGCCGATGGTGCGGCTGGCCGAGGTGGGGGATCCGATCCGCACCCGCAGTCTGCTCAGCAGCGAGGGGATTTTCTGGATGCTGAAGTCGATGGTGAAGAACTTCATGGAGTTCGCGCCCTTGGGGGTGATTCTGGTCACCATGCTCGGGGTCGGGGTGGCCGAGCGCTCCGGCCTGATCGGGGCGCTGCTCAAGGCGTTGATGCTGGTGATGCCGCCGCGGCTGCTCACGCCGGCCCTGGTTTTTCTCGGGGTGCAGTCGTCGATGGGCGCGGATGCCGGCTATGTGGTGCTGCCGCCGATCGCGGCGATGCTTTTCAAGTCGGTCGGCCGCAGTCCGCTGGCCGGGGTGGCCGCCGTGTTCAGCGGCATCGGCGCCGGGTTCAGCGCCAATCTGCTCATCACCTCGCTGGACCCGCTGCTGGCCGCCCTGACGCAGGCCGGCGCCCGGGTCATCGCCCCTGCCTACGAAGTCAACGCGGCCGCCAACTGGTGGTTCATGATCGCGTCCACCGCCCTGCTCACCGCCCTCGGCTGGGCCGTCACCAGCAACGTGGTCGAACCCCGCCTGAACCGCCGGCCGCCGGAGGATGGCGGACCGCTTCCCGCAGGCAGCACCAGCCTGACCCCGGACCGGCCATCGCCAACCGAATGGCGCGGCATGATCCGGGCTCTGACCACGCTCGGCGCCGGCCTCGTCCTGGTGCTCGCCCTCGTGCTCATCCCGGGTTCTCCGCTGCACGGCGACGGTCAGCCCGACAGTCGCTCCCCCCGCTGGATCGTCGCCATCGTCCCGATTCTTTTTTTCCTCTTCCTCCTGCCGGGCATCGCGTACGGCCGGGCGGTCGGGTCGGTTCGCCACGGCCACGACGTCGCCCGCCTGATGAGTGACTCGCTGGCCGCCACGGCGCCGGTCATGGTGCTGGCATTTTTTGCCGGGCAGTTCATTGCGTATTTCAAATACTCCCAACTCGACCAGCTGATCGCTTATTCGCTGGGCAAGAGCCTGGCCGGCAGCGGACTGAGCCCGCTGCTGCTGCTCGCCGGCTTTGTGGTGATGGCCATGGTCGTGAACGTTCTGGTCTCCTCCGCCTCCGCCAAGTGGACGCTTTTCGCGCCCGTTTTTGTGCCCGTCTTCATGCTCCTGCAGATCAGTCCGGAACTCACCCAGGCCGCCTATCGGGTGGCCGACTCCTGCACCAATATCATCACGCCGCTCAATCCGTACCTCGTGCTGGTGCTCGCCGCCTGCCGCAGTCACGCCCCGAGCACCGGCACCGGTACTGTGCTGTCTCTCATGGTGCCGTATTCAATTGTCTTTGCGTTGTTCTGGACGGTTTTTCTCATCTCCTGGGTGGCCGTGGGCATCCCGCTCGGCCCCGGCGGCGGGCTGCGCTACACGCCGTGAGTGCCGTCACCGCCCCTGCATCGACGGCGGCACATGAAAGAGGAGGCGCGCCCGACGCCCGGCGCCCCGGAGTTCGAGACCGGTGAGTGCCGCCTTCTTCATCTCGATGGTCCCGCCGGCCGCGCCCAGCAGATGCTCGATCAGCGCGGAGAGGTCGGGTTCGTGGCCGACGATGGCGATGCGGTCAAAAGCGGCGAACGCCCCGAGCTCGCGCACCGCCGTCTCCGGGTCCATGCCGGCAGCCAGCCACGGCTGCACCACCGGCGAGGACACTCCGGCGCTGGCGCACAGGCGCTCCGCGGTCTGACGGGCGCGGACCAGCGGGCTGGTCAAAGTGAGATCCGGCAGGCGTTCCATCCGCCGCAGAAACCGCCCGATCCGCTCCGCCTGCGCCTCACCCTTAACCACCAGCGCCCGTGCCGCGTCGCCACCCGGATGCCCGTGGGCCTCCGCTTTGGCCTGTCGGATGACCAGCAGCTCCATACGTCCGTTCCTCTCCCCGCGACGGCCAGGCGCTCACTTTTTCTCCGGAGCCGGCGCCTCAAAGAGAGCCACGTAGGCGCCATACCCCTCGTCAGCCAGCTTCTCCCGCGGAACGAACCGCATCGCCGCCGAGTTCATGCAGTAGCGCAGGCCGGTCGGGGCCGGACCATCATCAAAAACATGCCCGAGATGGGTGTCCCCGGTCTTGGTGCGCACCTCGGTGCGCACACTGAACAGCCTCCGGTCCTCCTTGGTCACGATCTCATCAATGCCGTCCAGCGGCTTGGTGAAGCTCGGCCATCCGGTTCCGCTGTCGAACTTGTCGCGTGAGGAAAAAAGCGGCTTTCCGGACACGATGCAGACGTACAGGCCGTCGCGATGGTTGTCCCAG
>JALRGF010000449.1 GCA_023253495.1 Verrucomicrobiales bacterium | reverse complement strand
ATGACGTTCCCACGCCAAGGGCCAAGGGCCCGCCCCCATCCCAGCCTGGGGCAACGCCCCAGGAAAACGACCCCAAAAAACCCCGAGGGCTGAAAGCCCGCCCCACCATCGCTCCAGAGGGGCGTCCGCCAAGCCGCCCGCCCGCTGAAGCCCCCCTTCCGGCTGCCGGCACCTCGATCCGGTGTCGACAAGTTCCCCGGTGTGATGAAGGATCGCAGCGCGCCCGCACATCCCCCGCACATTCCATGGTGTCCCCCACGATCCTGCGCCACCTCCACAGCACCCGCCAGCACGGGGCCAGCGACCTGTTTCTGGAGGAGGGCGGGCCGCCGCGCCTCACACTGCATGGCGCGGTGCAGGACCTGCAGGAAACGGCCGGCACCCGCGAGGAGCTGGCCAGCTTCTGGCGCGGCTGCGGTGCGGATCCGGAAAAAGAATGTGACCACGACGCCAGTTACGCGCTTGAAGACGGTGCCCGGTTCCGTGTTTCCCTGTTTCGCCACAGCGGCCGGCTGGGGGCTGCCCTCCGGGTCATCAAAACCGAGGTCCCCGGCATGGAATTGCTGGGCGTTCCCGAACACGTGCTGGTTCCGTGGCTCCAGCGCCGTTCCGGCCTGATCCTCGTCACCGGCGCCACCGGCTCCGGCAAATCGACCACCCTCGCTTCCTGCCTGGAATGGATCAATTCCCATTACCAGAAGCACATCATCACTCTGGAAGACCCGGTCGAATACCAGTTCACCAGCCGCCACTCACTCTTCACGCAGCGGGAAATCGGCACCGACACCGATTCCTTCCCGCGCGCCCTGCGCGCCGCCCTGCGCCAAGCCCCGGATGTCATCCTGCTCGGGGAAATCCGCGACGCCGAGACCGCCTTCACCGCGCTCCAGGCGTGCGAAACCGGCCACCTCGTTCTCAGCACCCTGCACAGCACCGACTGCGTCGACACCCTGGAACGCCTCAACACCATGTTTCCGGACAAGGAACGCTCGAGCGGACTGCTCCTGCTTTCGATGCAACTGGTCGGCATCCTCAGCCAGATCCTCCTTCCAAAAGCCGGCGGCGGCATGACCGTGCTCTGCGAATACATCGAAAACTCCGGCGCCACCAAACCGTGGATCCGCGGCGAACGCCTGCCGGAAATCCGCGACCACCTCAACCGCAGCCAGACCGCCGAAACCCAGTCGTTCCTCCGCGCCCTGCTCACCGCCCTCGCCGAAGGCCGCATCACCGAGGAAACCGCCATGGCCGCCGCCCCCAACCCCGGCGACCTGCAACGCGCCCTGCGCGGCCTCGCCTGATCCTTCCCCTTCCGCTCCGCGTTTCCCTCCGCCCGCACCCGCTCCCCCGTTTCACCAACCGACACCCCCATGGCCGACATCGTCGATCTGCTCATCGCCACCCGCAACGCCGGCGGCTCCGACCTGCACCTCGCCGTCGGCGCGCCCCCGGCCGCCCGCGTCGACGGCGTGCTCAAGCCGCTGGCCGAATCCGACCTCACCCCCGAAGACACCAAAGCCCTCGTCTACGGCACCCTGACCGACTCCCAGCGCGCCCGTTTCGAGCAGGACTGGGACATCGACTTCGCCGTGCAGGTCACCCAGGTCGGCCGCTTCCGCGGCAACGCCCACCTCTGCCGCGGCGCCATCGAAGCCGCCTTCCGCTTCATCCCGCAGGAAGTGCCCGGACTGCTCGACCTCGGCCACGGAGAATCCGTCGTCTCGCTGGCTGACTCCCGCTCCGGCCTGCTCCTGGTCACCGGACCCGCCGGCATGGGCAAAACCACCACCCTCGCCGCCATGGCCGAACGCATCCTCTCCCAGCGGTCGTGCGTGCTCGTTTCCATCGAAGACCCGATCGAATACGTCTTCACCCACCGCTACGGCATCGCCAAACAACGGCAGATCGGCGACGACGCCAAATCGTTCGCCTCCGCCCTGCGCGCCGCTCTGCGTCAGGACCCCGATGTCATCCTGGTCAGCGAAATGCGCGACCCCGAAACCATCGCCACCGCCCTCACCGCCGCCGAAACCGGACACCTCGTCATTTCCACCCTGCACTCGGTCGACGCCTCCAAGGCCATCGACCGCCTCATCGACGCCTTCCCCGGCGACCAGCAGAACCAGATCCGGTCGCAGGTCGCCGGCGTGCTTGTCGGCATCATTGCCCAGCGCCTGCTTGTCCGCGGCGACGCCCCCGGCCGCGTGCTCGCCAGCGAGGTCCTCAAAGCCAATGCCGCCGTCCGCGCCGTCATCCGTGAAGGCCGTCCGGAACAGCTGCCCGGCCTCATCCAGATCGGCGCCTCCGACGGCATGCACACCATGGACGATTCCCTCGCCCACCTCCTCTGCCACGGGTACATCGCCTTCGACGAAGCCGTCAACCACGCCCGCGACCCGAATTACGTCGCCGCCCGCTACAAGGAGCACGCCAGGGAACAGGGGAAGAAATAGGGGCCGGGTGGCCCACCGGGTCCCTGCCCCGCAGCCCCCCCGCGGCGCACCCACGCACCAATGCCGACCTCAGATCCGCGGCGCCGGCCCCGGCTGGATACGGGAGTAATGCTGATTGACCCGGTTCAGGAACCAGTTCCAGGTGCGCCCGGGCCGTCCGTTGTCGAGCAGGAAATGCGGGCAGTTTTTATTCGGCGGCTCCACCCCGCGCCGAGGCCAGTGGTAATGGCCTTTGACCTGGCTGAGCGGAATGCCCCGCGAGTACATCAGGAAGGCCGTCAGCTTTGCCGTGTTGTCGATGGTGCGCGCCAGGTTGTTCCCCCGGTGTTCACACATCTCAATGCCGATCGAATAGTTGTTCCCGGGCCCGTCAAAATCCGCATGCTCGCCCTGCTCCGTCGTCGGCAGATGCTGCACCGCCAGCGCCGCCTCCACCGTGAAATGCCACGTCAGATACCCAATCCGGTTCCCCCCCGGCCGCCGCCGCGCCTTCAACGCCCCGCGCTTCAACGCCAAGGCATGCTTCCACGCCCCGGCCGAATAATTCTGCGTCGAATGAATCGTGATATACCGCGGCCGCATCGGCCGGTGCCAACTGCGCCCGACCGTGCCTGCCGGAATCAACGACTGCGCCAACCCCGTCTCCCGCAGCAACTGCAACGGCGTCACCTTCCGCCCGACCGGCACCGGCCCCAGCTCCCGGTCCCATCGCTCCGTCCGGCTGCGCGACGACCCGTAACCCGACCCCCCACCCGACCCCCGCCCGCCCGATCCCGACCCGCCACCGCACCCGGCCAGCCAGACCGCCGCCACCACAAGCGTCAGTCCCGCCAGTAACCGCGTCCGGACCGACGCCCGCAAAAGAAGAGACCCGAACATACTTCGGTTAACTAAACCATTCTCCACCCTCCACGCAATCAGGATCCTCACCGCACAGGCCTCAACATCCCTGTCCCAAGATCGCTCCCCTGTCCCAAAACCCCGATTCCAAAACCCACCACCCCAAACCGACCCACAGTGTACCTGTCCCAAAACCCACGATTCACAAGGGATTCACAAAGTACCTGTCCCGTTTCCCCATTTCCGACCCCCAGCCACCCACAACGTACCTGTCCCGAGACCTACCCCCAGCCGCCCACAGTGTACCTGTCCCAAAACCCACCATTATCATTATGAGGAACCGCGTCCGCAGATGCATCTCGACACCCCGGCATCCCCGGGCATGGATGCGGGGTGATGGTGACGGATGACACGATTGTGGCGGTGGCGACGCCGGCCGGGCCGGGGGCGGTCTCGATGATCCGCGTGCACTGCTCCCGCATCTGACATTTCATAGTCAGCGTATTGCCTTGTGTAGTGGATGACCTTTTATTTGTTTGCTCCCAGTGTCCTGCATTCCTGGGCTTTGTCGGTATTGCATGTCCCAT
>JALRGF010000442.1 GCA_023253495.1 Verrucomicrobiales bacterium | reverse complement strand
CCGTTTGAGGAGGTGCTTCCCTATTTCTGCAGCTATGCCGGATCCACACTGGGCCCCCTGACGCTGAGGGAGATTCATGAATTCGCCGCGATGTCGCCGGAACCGGTACTGGTCGCCGAACCCGGAAGTACCGACTGGTATCCGCTGTCAGCCTTGCAGGAAACACAGGGCTCCCGCGCCGCCGGTCGCGGTCGCGGTGCCCGTTGCGCCCGCTGCCGGTACGCACCCCGCGGCCGTCCCTGCGGCACTGCCGGCCCACCGCTCGAAGAGCCCCTCACTCAAGCCGCCCAGCGGGGTGCGCGCCGCCGGGGTGATCTGGATGCTGTGGGGGGGCTTGGGGCTGCTGTCCATGTGTGTGTTGATGGTAACGCTCATTGCCGATAGGAACACGCCGGTTCCGGACCCGGAAAAACCCGGAAATTATGTCGACGCACCAGTCATGCCCGTTCTGATCATGATGTTAATCCCTTTGCTCATCGACATTTATTTCCTGCGAATGGGATTTCAGGCTTACCACGGGACCATCCAGCACCTGCGCCTCAAAGGCTGGGCCTGCATCTTCTTGGCGATGGTTCCTGCGGCTCATATGTTCCTAATGTCGACGTTTGAACATGAGCTCTATAGCGAGATACCTCTGATACACCTGCTCCTGTCCGCCGCTTTCTTGCTTCTCCTATTCCTTGCCGGAGTCATGGCAATTGGCGACAACGCCCGCCTTCAGAGATGGCGGGCCGCCCGGCAAGGGAGAGTCTCCCGCCGCCCACCCGCCCGGCCGTGATTGACCACCGGGGCCGATTTCCACTGCCGCCGGAGAGAGATTCATGGTATCCTCCCGGATATCAATTCGGCAGCAAGGTCGCCGTCCCGCTCGCCCGGCACGAGAAAGGTTTTGTCATGTGACCGCCCCATCGCTCTGCCACCCGCTGAGTATGCGCTACTTTTACTCCGATTCATCCCATCGGACCACCGGTCCCTTGGAGGCAAGCTCCCTGTATCAGGCCTGCCGGCTCGGCGCCATTTCCCCCCGCACGATGGTCACAACGGAAGGAGTCGTCGACTGGAAACCGCTGGAGGCCGTGCTTCCGTATGATTGCCGCCACGGCGACGCGGCGCTGGGCCCCCTGACCTTGAGGCAGATTGATGCCATCGCCACGACGTCGCGGCGACCGGTGCTGATTGCCGAACCCGGAAGTGCCGACTGGTTTCCGCTGTCGACCTTCCAGGGAACGAAGGCTCCCGTGCCGCCGGTTGCGGTCGCGGTGCCCGTCGCAGCCGCGGCTGGCAGCACCCCGGCGTCCCTCCCTGCAGCACTGCCGGCCCACCGCGCCATGAGCGCACCGCTCTCCGAGCCCCCGGAAGGGGTGCTGGCCGCCGGGAAAATCTGGATGTTGCTGGGGGCCTGGCTGATGCTGCGGGCTGTCTCGTATGCGATAACGACCGTCGGCCTGAGGGCCACCCCCGTTCCGGGGATGGGAGAGGCGGAAGCCTCGGCCCTGCACCTGCTGAAGCTGACCTGGTTCACGATCCAGCTGCTGATCGGTACGATCTTGTTCAGGATCGGCCGCGAGGCGGTCCGCGGGACCATCGCTCACCCGCTCCGCAAAGGCTTGGCCTTCATCTTTGTCGCTCTCTTCTGGGGGTTGCGCGACTACTGGTTGTATTCGACGGGCGACACGGAGTATGTCTCCATGTCCCCGTTGGATTACCTCGTACGGTACGGGGTGCTTTTTCTCCTCCTCCTGTCCGGGATCATGGCGGCCACCGGAAGCGACCGCTTCCTGGCGTGGCAAGCCGAGCAGCAAGAGGACGACTCCCCCCGCCCGCCCGGCCACCAATGATGCCGAAGAGCCTTTTTTTCGGAGGTCTTGACGGAAACCGGGGCTGTCGTCCGCACGGATGCGACCGGGTGCTGTGGTGCCGTCTGTCATGGCACCCGACCGCCCCGCTTTCCCCCTGACCTCCCCTGCGGCACCGCATCCTCGGATATTGCCGATCCGCTCCGCAGCCGCGGAATCCGTGATTCCATGAGTGGCCCGTTTCCGCGGTGAGGTCGCGGCCTGCGACCGCTCCAAGGCCCGGTTGCCAAGAGCGGCCGCCGCGTCCATGGATGCGGGATGTCTGAGAACCGCCTGGATGCCACCTTTGCCCGCCTCCGCGAGGAGGGGACCGCCGCTTTTGTCGCCTACCTGGCGGCGGGCGACCCCACGCTTGATGCCACGCTGGATCTGGTGCTGGCGCTGGAAGCGGCCGGGGTGGACGTGATCGAACTCGGGCTGCCATTTTCCGACCCCCTGGCGGATGGTATCGTCAACCAGCTGGCGGCGCAGCGGGCGCTGGAAAGCGGCACCACCACCGCCGGGGTGCTGGCGCTGGTCCGCCGGATCCGCGAGCGGTCGCAGATTCCGCTGGTTCTCTTCACCTACCTGAACCCGGTGTACACCTACGGATTCGAGGCGTTTCATGCCGAAGCGGCGGCCGCCGGCGCGGACGGCGTGCTCCTGCTCGACCTGCCGCCGGATGAAGCCGTGGCCAATGCCGAACTGACCGGCACCCACGGCCTGCGCCAGATCCGCCTGATCGCCCCCACCACTCCCCCCGCGCGAATGCGCGACATCGGTGCCGGCGGCGAAGGATTCATCTATTACGTCTCCCGCGAAGGCGTCACCGGCGAACAGTCGTCGCTGGCCACCAACATCGCCGAAAATGTCGCCATCATCAAAAGCGGCTCCGGCGTGCCGGTATGCGTCGGGTTCGGCATCTCCACGCCGGACCAGGCCGCCGCTGTGGCCCGCACCGCCGACGGCGTGGTCGTCGGCAGCGCCATCGTCAAGACCATCGCCGCTCACGGTCAGGACCCCGATCTGCCGCACCGCGTGGCCGACTTCGTCCGGCCGCTGGTCGCTGCCACCAAGGCGGCCCGGGCCGGCACGTGACCGACAAAGCTTCCACCGCCCGGCACCGCCCCCATGGCCATCTTCCTGACGGCTTTTGTATCGACACCCGTTTCCCCATCCCGCCCCACCTCATTTTCCTATCCCGAAACCCCCGATGACCCTGAACTTCACCAAAATGAACGGAGCCGGCAACGACTTCGTGATGATTGACAACCGGTCCGGCGCGCTCGCGCTTGATACCGCCACCATCGCCCGACTCTGCGACCGCCACCGCGGCATCGGCGCCGACGGACTGCTGGCCGTCGAACCGGCCGCGGCGGGGGCCGAGGCCGACTGCCGGATGCGCTACTACAATGCCGATGGCGGCGAGGCTGAAATGTGCGGGAACGGAGCCCGTTGTTTCGCCCGCTTCGTCAACCGGCTGAACGGTTTCAGCCTGCCCTCCGTCCGCTTCGAGACGCTGGCCGGCGTGATCGGCGCGGAATTCCAGGGGGACGAAGTGCGCCTGCGCATGAGCGATCCGCATTCCCTCGCCCTCGGCGAAAACCTGCCGGTGCAGGGCCGCCCGCTCACCGTGCACTCGCTCAATACCGGCGTGCCCCACGCCGTCGTCTTCGTCGAGGAACTGGAAACCGTCGACGTCCGCGGCGACGGCGCCGCGCTGCGCCACCACCAACGCTTCGCCCCCAAGGGGACCAACGCCAATTTCGTCCGGGTCGACGCCCCCGGGGAAATCACCATCCGCACGTACGAACGCGGCGTGGAAGACGAGACGCTCGCCTGCGGCACCGGCACCGTGGCCTGCGCCCTCATCCACCACCTGCTCCATGGCGCCCCCTCACCGGTCAAAGTCCGCGTGCGCGGCGGCGACACCCTCACCATCGGCTTTGTGCAGGCCGCCGACGGCTCATTCCACGACGTCACCCGGACCGGCCCCGGCGACTTCGTGTTCGACGGCACCATCGAGCTTCCCGGCCGGTAGCGCGCCGCGGAGCCGGCAGCCGCCTTCCACCTTTCCGGGTACGCCGCCCTAAAACCTCCAGGTCGCGTTCATGCCGAGGTGATCGCCGAAGGCGAGAATCAACCCGACCGACCAGTTGTCCGCGGTCCAAGTCAGCGTGGGATGGAGCCGGTGGCCGTCGAAAATCCCCATGGCACTGAGGCGATCGGTCAGCCGGAGATTGAGGCCGCCGACGAAGACAAATTCGGAATCATAAGTTCCGTAGGTGACGCCGGCATACGGAGCGACCGGCAGGCCGGTCCGGTGCTGGAGGTCCTTGGCCACGGTCAGGAAGAACGCCTGGCCCTCCGGCGTGCCGATGCGGTCGCTGCTCGTGCCCAGCATGACCGCCGGCAGGATCTCGGTCTCCTGCTGCAGCATCAGGTTGAGCAGCGGGTGCACGTCGTCGGCCAGCGGATTGTACTCGACGCCCACGGTGGCCCGCGGGTGCGGGTGCCACATCAGGGTGTTCCGCCACCTCGCACGCTCGAGGATGTCCGGGATGAAACGCACCCCGAGCGTGAAATTCCAGAGCGTACCGGTGTCCTCGCTTGAACCGCTCACGGCGATTCCCTCACCCGGTCAGACCGGACAGCTCGGCACCGCGGAGGTCGCCTTGCGGGATGCCCCGGCCTTCTTTTTCTTGTTCATCTCGCACTTGCAGAGCCACTCCGGCGAATCACAGGCGTCGCAATTCGAGGTGTCATACTCCATGCGCGCGGTCACCGCCTTGGCCTTGTCGTTCTCCTTGAACTGGAGGATCAGCCATTGCCCCGGCTGCACCGCCGGCACGGTGAATCCCCCGGATGTCTTTTCCACAGTGAGTTTTTCCGGCTTCTGGCGGGTGCCGCCGGTGGCCGTCAGCGACTGGTTCTTCACTTCCACCGGTTTCATGTCCTTGTCGAGCAGGACGATGTGAAAGGTGCCGTCCTTCAGAGTGACTTCGGCGTGCATCGATTCGTTTTTGCTCAATTCGAGAATCCGGCCGCCATTGGGGCCGATTTCCACGCCGCCGTGCCCGAAGGCGGCAGCGGTCGAAATCATGAACAGGGCGGCAAGTGTGAGCAGCGGGTGTGTTTTCATGGCAGGTTGGCGGTTCAGTGGGTTTGGCTGGGTTCGGGTTCCGGGAGGAAAAATCGGATCAATGGGTGGCGGGCGCTCCCGTCTGCAGTGACTTCAGGGAGGCCCGCTTTCCGAACGTCCAGAAGACGGCCGGGGTGACCACGAGGTCGAGCAAAGTGGACGAGACCAGTCCGCCGACAATGACCACGGCGACCGGATGCAGGATCTCCTTGCCGGGTTCGTCGGCGGCGAGCAGCAGCGGAATCAGCGCGGTGCCGGCCGACAATGCGGTCATGAGCACGGGCACCAGACGTTCCTGAGTGCCGCGCACGATCATCCGGCGCGTGAATCCTTCGCCCTCGTGGCGCATGAGGTGAAGATAATGCGAAATCATCATGATGCCATTGCGCGCGGCCACCCCGCCGACGGCGATGAACCCGACGAGGGTGGCAATACTGATGTTGTCAATGAGCTTCCAGGTCAGAAACAACCCGCCCATCAACGCCAGCGGAATGTTGAGCATGACCTGCAGCGCCAGCGACACACTGCGGAAATAACCGTACAAGAGCAGCAGCACCACCCCGAGCACGAGAGCGAACAGAAACGCAATGCGTCGCGCCGCCCGCTGCTGGGCGACATATTCCCCCTCAAAGCTGATGTAATACCCTTCCGGCAGGGTGACTTTCGCGGCGACCTCCTGTTGCCAGGCGCGCACCAGCGATTCCAGATCGCGCACACTGGTGTTGGCGGCGACCACGATGCGTCGCTGCGCGCCCTCTCGGTGAATGACGTTCGGCCCGCGCGCCTCGATGACGTCAGCCAGTTCTCCCAGCGGCAGGCGCCGCCCGCCGGGCGTTTCCACCGGCAGATCCTCCAGCTGCCGGATGTCGTCGCGCCACTCCGGCGGCAGACGCAGGACCAGATCGACGGTGCGCTGCCCTTCGCGCAGCTCCGCCAGCGTCTGCCCGCCGAGCAGCGCGGCCACCTGCTCGTTGATGGCCGCCGGCGGCAGGCCGTGGGCCCGGGCGCGGTCGCGATCAACCTCGATGCGGACCTGCGGAATGGGGACCTGCGGTTCCAGGTTGACGTCGGCGAACCCCGGGATGGCCCGCGCCAGATCGCGCACCTGCGTGCCTTTTTCGCGGAGCACGTCGAGATCGGGACCGAAAACCTTCACTGCCACCTTGGCCGAAACCCCGCTGAGCATGTGGCTGAGGCGGTGGCCGATCGGCTGGCCGACAATGGCGAAGGTGCCCGGAATCGTGCCCAGGGTTTTCCGGATCTCGGCAAAAACCTCCGCGCGCGGACGCCCGCCCTCATGGAATTCAACATCAAACTCGTTCACCGACACCGGCACCACATGGTCATCCTTCTCGGCGCGGCCGGCGCGGCGGCCGATGCTTTTGACCTCGGGAATCTTCAGCAGCAACCGCGTGCCGACATCACCGACCTCGTTGCTCTGCTGCAGCGAGGTGCCGGGTGCGCTGGCCAGGGAAATCGTCGCACTGCCCTCGTTGAAGACCGGCAGGAACTCTTTGCCCATCTGGGGATACAGACGGAACGAGGCGGCCAGCAACAGCGCGACCACCGCCATCACCAGCAGCGGCGCCCGCAAGGCCGCCTGCAGAA
>JALRGF010000343.1 GCA_023253495.1 Verrucomicrobiales bacterium | reverse complement strand
GGACAGGTACTTTGTCCGGCCCCCGCTCCTGCGGGACAGGTATTTTGCGGGTACGGTGGGACAGGTACTTTGTCCGGCCCCCGCTCCTGCGGGACAGGTATTTTGCGGGTACCCGCCCGATTGACCTCCGCGACCCTGAAGACCGGTATCGGCAACGCCATCCGCTACCAACCGCCCCGATGGCCGATGTTCCGCTCTGCGATGCCGTGGAGGGGCATGATGGAGGGGGCGTTCATCAGGCCCTGGCGGCGGCCGGTCTCCCCCTCGGCTGATGCGGCATCATGGGGATCGCTTTCTTTTACCAGCGGACCACGCTGGCGGCCCAGGTGAAGCCGGCGCCGAAGGCGACGAGGAGCACGTGGTGGCCGGGTTTGAGGACGCCGGTGCGGTTGGCTTCGTCGAGGGCGATGGCGCAGGCGGCGGCGCTGGTATTGCCGAATTTCTGGATGTTGGTGAAGGCGCGTTCCTTGGGGATGCCGAGGCGGTCGGCGGCGGCGTCGATGATGCGGACGTTGGCCTGGTGGGGGACGATGACATCGATGTCCGATGGTTTCAGGCCGGCGAGTTCGATGGCGCGGGCGCAGGCGGCGGTGACGTTGGTGACGGCGGCCTTGAATGTTTCTTTCCCCTGCATGTGGATGGTATTGAGGTGCAGGTGGGCGTTTTCCGGGGTGATGGGCAGGGCGGAGCCGCCGCCGGGCACATTGAGGATGTCGGTCAGGGTGCCGTCGGTGCCCATGACGGTGACGAGGACCTGTGGTTCGTGGACGGCTTCGTCGGTGCTGCGGCGGCGGAGGATGGCGGCCCCGGCACCGTCACCGAAGAGCACGCAGGTATTGCGGTCGGTCCAGTTGACGATGCTGGAGAGTTTTTCGGCACCGATGATGAGGGCGGTTTTGCGGTTTCCGGTATTGATGAAGTGCCGGCTGATCTGCATGGCGTAGAGGAACCCGGAGCAGGCGGCCGAGATATCGAAGGCGACGGCATTGCGGGCGCCGAGGTTGCGCTGGACGTAGCAGGCGGTGGACGGAAAGAGGGTGTCCGGGGTGATGGTGGCGACGATGATGAGTTCGATGTCCTCGGCGGTGATGCCGGCCATTTCCATGGCGCGGCGGGCGGCGGCGGTGGCCATGTCGGAGGTGGTTTCGTCGGGGGCGGCGATGCGGCGTTCGCGGATGCCGGTGCGCGAAATGATCCATTCGTCGCTGGTCTCGACCATTTTTTCGAGTTCGGCATTGGTCAGCACGCGTTCGGGCACGTAGCTGCCGGTGCCGGCGATGGTCATGAGGCAGGCAGTCGGTTGCAGGTCGCGGTCAGGCATGAGCGGAAGCGGTCGGGGGCGCGGCGGCGGGTGCGGGCGCGGGCGTCTGGAGAAAGCGGGTGACGGATTCGGCGATGTGCGGGTTGACGCGGTGGCTGATGGCTTCGGCGGCGACGCGCAGGGCGTTTTTGATGGCGGTGGCGTTGCTGGAGCCGTGGGCGATGATGGTGACGCCGTTGACGCCGAGGAGCGGACTGCCGCCGTAAGTTTCGTACGACATGCGGGCGTGCACCCCCTTGAAAGCCGGACGGAGCAGGGCGGCGAGCAGCTGGCGCCACCGGCTGGCGGTCAGTTCCGATTTCAGGGCGCGGGCGAATGCCTTGGCGGTGCCTTCGCATCCCTTGAGCAGGACGTTGCCGACGAAGCCGTCGCAGACGGCGAGGTCGACCGGAGCGGCGAGCAGGTCACGGCCTTCGATATTGCCGATGAAATTCAACCCGAGCGGCCGGAGGGCGGCCAGCCGTGCGAAGACTTCCTTGGTGACTTCATTGCCCTTGCTTTCCTCTTCGCCATTGGACATCAGGCCGACGGCGGGGTTGTCCACGCCGTGCACGTGTTTGACGTAGGTCCAGCCCATGAGAGCCTGCTGCACGAGGTGCTCGGGGCGGCTGTCGACGTTCGCACCGGCGTCGATCAGGTAGCAGACGCCGCGGGCGTCATTGGGAAAAGGAGTGAGGATGCCGGCGCGGTCGATGCCTGGAAGGGTGCGTAATTTGAGCGTGCTCGCCGCCACCGCGGCCCCGGTATGCCCGGCGCTGACCACGGCGTCGGCGCGCCCGTCGCGCACCATGTCGGTGGCGACGGCGATTGAAGAATCTTTTTTCCGGCGGATGGCGCTGACCGCGCTGTCGTGCATGTCGACCACCTCGCTGGCGGCGATGATTTCGACCCGGGGGTCGGTGAGCCCGATGCGGGCGGCTTCGGCCTGCAGCGCGTCCGGCCGCCCGACGAGGAACAGCCGTTCGAGCTGCGGGTTGGCGGCGAGAGCGAGCGCCGCCCCGGCCAGGTTCGGGACCGGGCCGAAGTCACCACCCATGGCGTCGAGGGCAATTCTCATGCAGCAGACAAAGCCTGCAGACTGGCGAATCCGCCCCGGATGGGAAGGGGAAATCTTCGGGGGGTGGCGGGCGGCTAGAACCGCAGGCTGCTGAGGCGGACCGAATGTTTGACGCGGGCGCGTCCGGTGACGTCCTTGATGTGCAGGGAGACGCTGGGGTCGGCGGCCTGCCAGTTGATTTCGATGAAGCCGAAGTGGTGGTCCATGCACGCCTGGCCGATTCGGTTGCGGTTGGGTTCGAGGATGTCCCATTCCTCATTGATGCCGCTGGCGGTGAGGTCGTGAAGCGGGTAGCAACCGGGTGCTTTGAGCACGGAGAGTTCGCCCCAATGGACGTCGCCGGAGAGGAAGACGACCCCCTGGGCCTGGGTTTCGCGGATGAGGGAGACCATTTTTTCGACTTCCGTGGGAAAGTTGGTCCATGATTCCCAGCCGTTGTATTCGTGGGCGAACTGGATGCTGGAGGCGATGAGCCGGAGGTCGGCGGGTTCCTGCAGGCGTTCCTTGAGCCACGCCCATTGGGATTCGCCGAGGAAGGAATTGCCGGGGTTGGAGTCCGGGCGGTAGTCGTTCTTGAATGAGGGCGGGGAGTTTTTGGTGAGCGGGGTGCGGAAAGTGCGGGTGTCGAGCACGATCACCTGAAGCGAGCGACCGAGCTTCGGGTCGGCGAACCGGTAGCTGGTATGGATGCCCGGGCGCTGGCGCCGCTCGGTGCCCTCGGGCTCGCCCCAGAAGCGCAGAAAAACCTCCTTGGATTCCGCTTTCTTCGGGTATTCGAGACCGCCGTCGTTGACGCCGTAATCATGGTCGTCCCAGGTCGCCACCATCGGGACTTCGGAGCGCAGCTGAGCGAACAACGGTTTGGCCGCCAGCTGGCGGTACTTGGCCTCAAGCACCGCCATGTCCTCGGTGTCGCCGTAAATGTTGTCGCCCAGCCAGATGAACAATTCCGGAGCCCACTCACGGACGGTGGCCAGTACCGGGACCGGGCGGTCCTGTTTCATGCACGATCCCAGCGCGATGCGGGAAATCAGCGGGTTGACAGCCGGGGCGGGTGCCGGCGGCGGGTGCGGGGGCGGCAGGTCCTGGCCGGTCGCGGCCGGCAGGCCGAGCAGCATGAGGAGGATCACCACCTTCGGGCGGATCCCGAAAAGAAAGGAGCAGGGGAGGGAGGGCGGCACGGCAACGTGAGGGCGGTCCAGAGGATTCATGGCCACCAAGATTATGACCGGGGCGCACGCTTGGCGAGCAGGAAACCGGCTGTCGGTGAAGGAGGGTGCGCTGCGAATGGCCCTGTGAAGGGGATGGCCGGCTCGAAGCCCGGGCCCACGATGCGGTTCCGGGCTCACCCTCGCGCCACCGGGATGCGCGAAGGGTGGTTGCGGCATTTAGAGCCGCTTGATGCGCACGTTGCGGAAGGCGACGGGGTCGCTGTGTCCGGCGAAGCCGAAGAAGCCGGAGGTGCGGGTGGCGCCGGGGTGGGCGCTGCCGGCCATGTAGGTGGCGGGGTCGACCTTGGCGAGGTCGCCATCGAGAATGGTGAACCCGTTGAGTTCGACCTTGATGGTTGACCCTTTGACGGTGACCTGCTGGAAGTTCCACTGGCCGGCGGGGTGCTGGAAGCCGGTGTGGGCGGCAATCATGCCATAGGCGGAGCCGTGACGCTCTCGGGCGCATTAGAGCAATCGGGAGTTGGCTACGTCGACTGGTTTAAGTCAGACAGCCAGGGAACGGATCTACGGCTCTGGACTTCACTTCCCAGTTCGGTACGCGGTGGCGTCAGCGTGGTGTCGCTTGAGCC
>JALRGF010000314.1 GCA_023253495.1 Verrucomicrobiales bacterium | reverse complement strand
CGGCCAGATGATCAGGCTCAACGAAATTGCCATCCAGGCGGGCATGAAGGTCAAGCAGCTCGCCTTCATCAAGGTCGAGGGCGGCGAATACAAGAGCCCGCTGTGGAAATTCTTCAGCGAGGAGGAAAAGCAGGCGCTGATCGCGAAACTCGGCATGGAGGAGGGCGATCTGGTATTCTTCTACGCCGGCACCTGGGAGGAGGCGTGCACCATCCTCGGGCGCGTGCGCACGGAAATTGCCGAGATGCAGGAACTGACCCGCGGCAGCACCGCGCTGAATTTCCTCTGGGTGGTCGATTTTCCGCTGCTCGCCTTCTCGGCGGAGGACGGGCACTGGGTGGCGGTGCACCATCCGTTCACCCGGCCGAAGGCGGAGGATATGGCGCTGCTGGACGCGGGCGACTACGGCAACGTCCGGGCAGTGGCCTACGACGTTGTCCTCAACGGCTATGAGCTCGGCGGCGGCTCGCTGCGGATCCACGAGCGCGACCTGCAGGCGAAAATGTTCGGAGTGCTCGGGATCAGCGAGGAGGAACAGAAAATCAAATTCTCCCACCTGCTTGACGCCTTCCGTTTCGGGGCGCCGCCGCACGGCGGTCTGGCGCTCGGCCTCGACCGCATCGCCATGCTGGCTGCCGGCGAGACCAGCATCCGCGAAGTCATCGCCTTCCCGAAAAACAACAAGGCCTCCGACCTGATGACCGACTCGCCGACGGAAGTGGATTTCAAACAGCTGCGCGAGCTCTCCATTGCCAGCACGGCGCGCAAAAAGGAAAAAGACGAACCGGTGGCCGGAAGTCCGAATCCGCCGGCGGAATGAGAGGTGGCGGACGCCCTGCGCGGCCGCGTTTCCTTGATCCGGCATTTTCCCAAGGCGGTGTCCTGCCCGGCTCCCGAGCCGGTGGTGCCTCCGGCGCGCGGAGCCGCAGCGGCGGCCTCAGGGCAGCGGAAACCGGGTGTTCAGGGCGGCGACCTCGCGGCGGATGGCGTGCAGGGCGTCGGGGCTCTCGCGGTGGGCGAGTGCTTCGCTGATCCAGGCGGCGATCTGCTTCATTTCCGGCTCCTTCATGCCGCGGGTGGTGACGGCCGGGGTGCCGATGCGGATGCCGCTCGGTTTCATGGGGGAGGCGGTGTCAAAGGGGATGCTGTTTTTGTTCACCGTGATGCCCGCCTCGTCGAGCGCCTCCTGGGCGATCTTGCCGTTGAGCCCCTGCGGGCGGAGGTCGACGAGCATGAGGTGGTTGTCGGTGCCGCCGGACATGATGGTGAACCCGCGGGCGGCCAGCTCGGCGGCCAGGGTGGCGGCATTGGTGACGACCTGCTGCTGGTACGCCTTGAATTCCGGCTGCAGCGCCTCGTGGAAGCAGACCGCCTTGGCGGCGATGACGTGCATGAGCGGGCCTCCCTGGATGCCGGGGAAAACCTGGGCATCGATCTTTTTGGCGAATGCTTCGCGACAGAGGATGATACCGCCGCGCGGGCCGCGGAGCGACTTGTGGGTGGTGCTGGTGACGAAGTCGGCGTGCGGCACCGGGGTCGGGTGCACTCCGGCGGCGACCAACCCGGCAATGTGGGCCATGTCGACAAAGAGATAGGCCCCGACAGATCGGGCGATGGCTCCCATGCGTTCGAAATCGATGATCCGCGGGTAAGCGCTGGCACCGGCAGTGATCATTTTGGGTCGGCACTCGGCGGCCAGTTTTTCAAGGGCGTCGTAGTCGATACGACCGTCCGTTTCGCTCACGCCGTAGGGCACGATGTCATAGAAACGCCCGGAAAAATTGGCCGGGTGGCCGTGGGTGAGGTGGCCGCCGTGGGCGAGGTTCATGCAGAGCAGGCGGTCGCCCGGCGCCAGCACCGAGAAATAGACGGCGGTATTCGCCTGGGAGCCGGAGTGCGGCTGGACGTTGGCATGTTCGGCGCCAAAGAGCTCTTTGAGGCGGTCGATGGCGAGCTGCTCGGCCACATCGACGTGTTCGCAGCCGCCGTACCAGCGGCGTCCGGGGTATCCTTCGGCGTACTTGTTGGTCAGGCACGACCCCTGGGCCTCCATGACCGCGCGGGAAGTGAAGTTTTCCGAGGCGATGAGTTCGATGCTGTCGCGCTGCCGGCGTTTTTCCGCATCGATGACGTCAGCGATGGCGGCATCACGGACCCGCAGCGGCGCGGAACCGGCGTTCATTTTGTCGACGCGGCGGCCATGCCGTCCTCCGGCGAATCCGGTGGTGAGGAAGGTGTCGAGAATGGCGCGGGCGGTTTCCATGGTGGTGGTGGCGCCGGCGAGGCAGAGGACGTTGGCGTTGTTGTGTTCGCGGGTGACGGCGGCGGTGGCGGGGTCGTGCACGAGGGCGGCCTGGATGCCCGGGATGCGGTTGGCGGTGATGCTCATGCCGATGCCTGTGGTGCAGATGAGCACGCCGACACTGGTGGGATCGGCGAGCACGGCTGCGGCCACGCCGGGCACAAAGTCCGGGTAATCCACGCTGCCGTTGCCGTGGGTGCCGAGGTCGTGCACGGGGCGTCCGGTTTCCCGCAGGGCGGCGACCAGCGCGTCCTTCAGCGCCACGCCGCCGTGGTCGGCGCCGAAAAACACAGGGCCGGCGGCAGGGGAGGAGGAAGAGTCGGGGGATGAGGCGGCAGGGGCGGCAGTTTGATTCATGGGTGCAGAAGAAGGACAGTCGGCAGCCGCAGGGGCGGCGGCCGGCGGCGTGCGGAACGTCTGGTCGATGAACGCGGCGACGCTCGGGAGCGCCCGCGTGAGCACACGGCGGGTGTCGAGATACGCCTCACGGCCCATGCCGATAGGGTCGGGCACATCGCGGCCCATGATGGCGGGGTCGGCGCAGAACTCGGTGACCAGATACGTTTTGTCGGCGGCCTCCGGGAACGACGCTTCAACCATGGCGTGGTGCCCGCCGGTCATGACAAAGATGTGGGTGGCTTCGGCGGCGAGGCGGCGGCTCAGCGGCTGGCTGCGGAAATACGACAGGTCGATCTTTTCCTCGCGGAGGACCGAAAGAGTGTGGGCGCTGGCCGGCTGGCCGGGCAGCGCGGCCACGC
>JALRGF010000149.1 GCA_023253495.1 Verrucomicrobiales bacterium | reverse complement strand
CCGCCACCGGAAACTTCCACGTGATGGCCAAGCCGATCGGGCCGCTCTGCAATCTCGATTGCGCGTACTGCTATTACCTGGAGAAGGAATCACTTTTTCCCCGGGGCGGAAACTTCCGCATGTCCCCGGAGGTGCTGGAAGCTTACATCCGTCAGTACATCGAATCGCAGGTCACGCCGGAAGTCACTTTTGCCTGGCAGGGCGGGGAGCCGACGCTCCTCGGACTGGACTTCTTCAGGGAGGCCGTCGCCCTGCAGCAGCGCTACGCCAACGGCCGGAAAATCAACAACACGCTGCAGACGAACGGCACCTTGCTGGATGACGCATGGTGCCGGTTTTTCCGGGAACATGACTTTCTGGTCGGACTGAGCCTCGACGGACCACGGGAGGTGCACGACGCCCACCGCCTGGACAAGGGAGGCAAACCGACATTCGACCGGGTCCTGCACGGCCTGCAGCAGCTGCGCAAACACCGCGTCGAATTCAACACCCTGACCGTGGTCAGTGCGCCGGTGGCGGCGCGGGCGCTTGAGGTCTACAACTTTCTGTGCGAAGCCGGGTCCTCCTACCTTCAATTCATTCCCCTCGTGGAACGGCATCCGGATGCCGCGGACGCCCGCCACGGTCTTGATTTCGCCGCCCCCCCGGAACCGGGACAACCCCCGCTTCCGGTCACCGAATGGTCGGTTCCTCCGGGTGCCTACGGCGATTTTCTGATCGCCATTTTTGATCAATGGGTGACCCGCGATGTCGGGCGCGTCTTCGTGCAGATGTTCGACGTTTCTCTGGGCATCTGGTCGGGCCATGGCCCCGGGCTCTGTCTGTTCCTGCCTGACTGCGGCGGAGGACTGGCGCTGGAACACAATGGCGACCTGTATTCCTGCGACCACTTTGTCTACCCGAAGTACCGCCTCGGCAACATCATGAATCAATCCCTCGGGGCCATGGCGGAGTCCGGTCCCCAACAGGCATTCGGGCGCGCCAAGTCCGCCACGCTGCCGAGCGTCTGCCGGGAATGCGACGTGCTCTTCGCCTGCCGGGGCGAGTGCCCGAAACACCGGTTCATGTCCACCCCCGACGGCGAACCGGGATTGAATTACCTCTGCTCCGATTACCAGAAGTTCTTCCGCCACGTCGACCCGTACATGCGCCGCATGGCCGCCCTGATGCGCGCCCGCAAGGCGCCCGCCTCCATCATGAACATGCTGCCGCTCGAAGGCGCGGAGCGCGGCAACACCCGCGCCTGACCGGCGGCAGAGGAGCGGCCCGGGATCAGCGCGCGCCTCGACCGGACACCGCCGATCCCCTATGGCCAGGCCGGCGGAAGTTTCCTTTGCGCAGGCCACCGGCGGGCCGTAGTTTCACGCTGAACCCGAAGTGCCATTCATGACCACGACCCCATTGCTCGCTTTCAGCCTCGGCGGCCCCGAGGTGGCCATCATCTTTGTGCTGATGCTCCTGCTCTTCGGAGCCAAGAAGCTCCCCGAACTCGCCCGCGGCATGGGCAAGAGCCTCGGTGAATTCAAGAAGGCCAAACAGGAATTCGAAGAGGAAATCAAATACGGTGACCTGCAGGCGCGCGAGGAAAAGCCCGCCCACCCCGCACCTGTCAGCGAACCGGCCGGCAAGCCTCAATACCCGGGCTGACCGCCCGCTTCAGGCCATGGTCGGCCCCGTATCGCTCCGCCTGCCGGCCGTATCATGGCTGCTCGCCGCTTTCGCCAGTCTGGAGTCGCTGGCCGCCCGGAGCCCGACAGAATCGGGAGTGGACGGGCCGAAGGTCGCTTCGGCCCCTGAAATCCGAGTCGTCGCCTACAACTTGCGCAACTGGCTGCGCACGGAACGCCGGCTGAACGGCGAGCCGGTGCCCGACGCACCGAAACCCGAGGCCGAAAAGGCCGCTGTGGTCCGCCTGCTCGCCAGCGTGCGGCCGGACGTTGTCGGCGTCTGCGAAATCGGCACGGATGAGGATGTGGTCGACCTGCAGGCGCGACTCCGGGCCGCCGGCCACGACCTGCCGCACCGCCTGCTTCATGAGGGCGCGGATTCCGAGCGCCGCCTGGCACTTGTTTCCCGCTTCCCGATCGTCGCCCACCGTGCCGCCGCCGCCCTGACCTACACCATCGGGGACCGCACCCACCGGTTTCAACGCGGCATTCTCGATGCCTCCGTGCAGGTCACTCCGGACTACCGGCTCCGCCTGCTGGGGGCCCATCTGAAATCGCGCCGCGAAGTGGAGGAGGGTGACCAGGCGGTGATGCGCCGCCACGAGGCGGTGCTCCTGCGCGAACACGTTGAAACCATCCTCGAGTCAGCACCCGACACCAACCTTCTCGTTTACGGTGATTTCAACGACACCAAGAACGAACAGCCGATCAAGGTGATCCAGGGGCGCTTCGGCGACCCCCACCACCTCCGGGACCTGTGGCTGGAAGACGAAGATGGCCACCGCTTCACATACTACTGGAGCGTGGCCGACAGTTACGACCGCATCGATTTCGCCTTCGTCAATGACGGCTTGTGGCCGGAAATCGAAACCCGGAAATCGTTTCTCGCCGCCGACCCGGACTGGCTCAAGGCCAGCGATCACCGCCCGCTGGTCATCGTGGTGCGGCCGGAGGAAACCCCCTCCCGGCGCCAAGGCCCCTGAACCCCCGACCCGCCCAACCCATGATCGACCCCACCCCTCCGTCCGCACTGCCGGCCCTCGGCATTTTCGCCGAACTCAATGAGGCCCTGCGCTGCCGCCTCGCGGCCGCCGGCCGCTTCGAAACCCTCAAACCCGGCACCTACATTGCCGTGCAGGGCGAACCGCACGTCCACCTCACCTTCGTGATCAGCGGCCACCTCGACGTCTACGTCCGCAGCCAGGCCGACACCATCAAGGTGGCCAGCATCGGTCCGGGGGAAACCGCCGGGGAAATGAACTTGATCGATCCGAAGATGGCCAGCGCCGACGTCGTGGTCAGCCATGAGCCGGTGCACGCCTTCACCATCAGCGATGGGGACTTTGAGAAGCTGGTGCGCGAGGACTGCGCTGCGGGGTATGTCGTGCTCAAGGCCCTGGCCAAAGAGCTCTGCCGCAGGCTCCGTCAGAATTCGCAAGCCCTGCTCCGCCAGGCCGACCGCGTGCGCACTCATTTCCGCGACGAGGATTATTAGGCGGCGGCGGCCGGTCTTGACATTCCGGCCCACGCCCGGACCATCACCCGATGCCCGCCAAGAAAGCCGCCGCCACATCCACCGCGGCCCGGAAACCAGCCGCCCCCGCCCGCACCACGGCGCCCGGCGGCACCCCCACCACCGGAAAAACCTCGAAAAAGGCCGCCGCGCCCTCCGCGAAAAAGGCCGCCCGCCAAGCCTCCGCACCCGCTGCGAAAAAAGCTTCTGCCACGGCCACGAAAAAAACCGCGCGCGCCGGCAGCCCCGCAAAACCGGCGCCTGTTACGACCGAAGGCCTGCGCCTCGCGGTGGCCGCAGCCCGTCTGGCCGAGGACATCAAGGCCGAAGACATTGTTGTGCTCGA
>JALRGF010000094.1 GCA_023253495.1 Verrucomicrobiales bacterium | reverse complement strand
ATCGGGGCGTACCAGCCGCCGGTGAAGTAGCGCGAGGACATGCCGCGCTGCACCGACTCGCAGATCGCCCAGTCCTGCCTGTTCACGAGATCCCAGAGGTCGCCGGCGTCGGAGGGATCGAAGGTCGGCTTGGCCGTCTCGGTGGGTTTCCATGAGCCTGATTTCACGCGACCCGACCGGGTGGAGCGGACAGACCGCATTGATCTCGACACCGGCACGGCGCATGGCGGATTTTCCCGCATCTGGATCGGGCGGCTGCGGGCGCCGGTAGCCGGCGAAATCACCCTGATGGCGGAGGCGGACGACGGCGTGGTGGTGACGGTGGACGGCCGCGACCTGATCGACGGCTGGCATGGATCGGAACGCCAGGGGCGTTTCGAGGCCGAGGCCGGGGACTGGCGGCCGCTGGAGGTGCGCTATTTTCAGAACGGGGGCACCGCACACTGCCGGTTGTTCTGGTCGTGGCCGGGCCAGCCGCGTGAATTGATTCCCTCAGAGGCTTTGAGTCACTCGGACGACGACCGCCGGAGGGGCGAAAACCTGGCCGCCGGCACGGAAAAGGCGGTCGTGCCGGCGCTCGTCCGGTCCCTGCGCGCGCCGGTCGCTCCGCCGGTGACACAATGGACTCCGGGCGACTGGCTGCTGCTCGACGAACGCAACGTGCTCTCGGTGGACGGGGCGCGGCGTGTGGTGGGTCAGCCGGTACGGCACGGGCCACCGGTGGTCGATGGCGCGGTCGACGGTAATTTCCAGCCATACGTTTCGGTGGTGCGCGATGTGGAGAGCGGGCGGTGGCGTCTGTGGTACAACGTACCGAAGACGCCGGGGAACTGGGGAGAGTCAGGTCTGGCGCTGCTGGAATCCGCGGATGGGATCGGCTGGCAGCGGCCGCACCGCGTGCTGGAAACGCCGCCGATTCAGTTCGGGGCCAGCGTGATTGATGAAGGCCCGGCCTTTCCCGAACCGGCGCAACGTTTCAAGGCGGCCTGGCACAAGGACAACGGCCTGCAGGTCGCCGCCTCGCCGGACGGCGTGACCTGGCGTTCCCTCGCTCCCGGTCCTGTGCTGCGGCACAACCACGACATCGATGCGATCGACTGGGATCCGATCCGGCGGCGGTACATGGCCTTTGTCTCGGTCGCGGCCACCCTGGATCCGGCGTGGAAGGAACCCAGGCGCATCCCGCACATGAGCACCAGCCACGACCTGATTCACTGGCGCGCGCCGTGGCCGGTGGTCGTGCCCGAGACCGCCTCGCCGCACGAACAAGGCGAGACCCAGTTCTACAGCATGGCCGGCGTGGTCGCCCGCGGCGGCCTGCTCATCGGTCTGGTCAAGGTGCTGCGCGACGACCTCAATGCGGAACCGGGCCTCACCGCCGGTGACCTGTCCGACACCCGGCCACACGCCGGGCTCGGCTACACGGTGCTGGCATGGAGCGCCGACGGCGAGAACTGGCGGCGCGACACCGAGCCGTTTCTCGATCGCAACCCGGAACCGGCGACCTGGGACCGCGCCCACGCCTGGGCCGACGAACAAGTCATCCATGGAGACACCGTCTTCATTTATTACGGCGGGTACCGGCTGGGCCACAAAGGCGAGCGGTTCACCACCCGGCAGATCGGACTGGCCCGGCTGAAACTCGACCGCTACGCCGGTTTCGCCGCCACCGGCAGCCATCGCGCCTCCCTGCGCGGCCCCGTCCGCACCTGGCAGGCCGGCGCACTCACCCTCAACGCTGACATGCGCGGCGATCTCCGGGTCGCCCTGTGCGAGTCTTCAGGAAAATTTGTCCCCGGTTTCTCCTTCGAGGAATGCCGGCCGGTGCGCGGCGACGCCATTGACCATCCGGTTTCCTGGATCAGCGGAGATCCGGCGACGCTCGCCGGCCGGGAAATCCAACCGGTCTTCCAATGGACCGACGGCACGCTCTTCGCCTTCTCGACCCGGCCGTGAGCTCCGGCCGGGGCGCCGCCGCCAGCCGCCACCGCCCCGCCGGTTCCCGTCCCGATGGATGGCGTATCTCAGTTCCCGACCGAAGGGTGGCGGTCGGCAATGGTGTTGTCACTTTGCCTTGTGCCAAGCAGCCGTTCGGTTTCGCTCAGCATGCTCCGGAAGACCGGGTGGTCCTCAAGATAGTCATGGCCCGTGCTGACGAATAATTCGCGGGCTTTCCCGGCATGGACCAGGCCCGCCGAGGGATCCCCATGCCCGGCCGCGAGGACCCGCGCGGCCTGCAGGCGGGCCGCACCACGCCGCGCCAGGTGTTCGGGCCGTTGCTCACGGAGCCAGGCCGCCTTCCAGAGGCGGTCGGCTTCCAGATAAGCCCATGCCGCCGCCTGAAACTCGCCGGATTTCTCCGAGGCATCGGCGAACCAATACAGCGTCCCCGACAATTGCAGCGCGGGGCCAGGTGATCCGGTGCGCGGCAGGGCCCCGGAGGGCTCGCGACGCACCATGCCGATGGCCTCCTCCAGGAATACCCGGGCGGCGTCAAGGCGGCCCTGACGACCCGCCACCTCCGCTTCCGTCACCAGAGAACGGGCAATCAGATTGCGGGGAATGTCTCCCGGCCTCGCCGCCTGAAACTTCCGCCCGTAATCGGTCGCCCGCCGCGCCAGTTCGCCGGGCGTCAGCGGCCCGCGGCTGCCGCCATGGCGGGAGGCAATGCGCGCCGCTTCCCGGAAAACTCTCGCCCTCTGCCGGGCATCCTCATATCTGGCTTCGTCCGACGGAACACCAAGAAGCCTTTCCGTGTAGCGCAGGATCTGGGCGAGAGCCTGCTCGGGCAGTCCCGCCCGGTATTGCGTGCCAGGATAGCCGAGCACTTGCCATTCGGACGTATCGCAGAGCGCCTCGCCGAGATTGGTCACCGCATCGGCCAGTGCCCGTTGGTCGGCGGGTGTGTGGATCCGGTCCTCATCAAGCGCCCGCTGGAGAAATGCGACCCCGGCAGCGGCGGACTCGTCGTCCCGGCCCTGGCGCAGCAGTGCGGTTTGAAGCCCCAACTGAACTTCCCGCATCTCCGCGAGGTAGGGCTCGTGTCCCGGACGATCCCGGAGCAGGGATTCCAGTTCCGCGGCGGCCCGCGCCCATTCCCGCTCGGCCGAGACCCATGACGAGGCCCCGACCAGGCTGCGGGCATCGACCATGGCCATTCTCACCATAAAACGGCGGGGGTCGTTCACCTCTTCGCCGGAACCCGAATCCCAGCGGAACTCATGCTGCCACTTTTCCACCAGGCTCCGGAGCGACCTGTCCTTCGATTTCGCGGCAATGTTCCTGGCTTCCATGAGAAACTGACCGGCCAGCTCCTGCGATTGTTCGATGATCTGTCGGCGCTTCTCGGCGAGTCGTCGTTCAGCCTGAAAACGTTCCCAGAGCCAGCCGCACCCCGCGGCGAGCACGGCGGCCGCGGCAACAACAGCAACCCAATGCCGCCGGAGCTTCCGGCCCGTCCAGTAGAAGACGGAAGCCGGGCGCGCCTGAACCGGCTGTCCGTCAAGCCAGCGCCGCACATCGTCTTCCAGCACGGAAACACCCTGGTACCTCCGGGACTTCGGACCGGACAGACACTTCTCCACAATCGCCGCCAGATCGCGCGGAACCCTCGGAACGAGGTCACGCAGCCGCAGGCGGTCGTCCGACTGCGCCGCCGCCAGCAGGGCCTGCGGTGCCTGCCCGGCGTCGAGTGGCGGACGCCCGCTCAGCAGGAAAAACAGAATGGCTCCGAGAGCATGAACATCGGAGAGGGTATCGACCTGATCCAGCTGGCCCTGCGCCTGTTCCGGCGGCATCCACGCCGGTGATCCAAAGAGTTCACCCTGCCGGGTAAGTGTGAGATCCATGCTGCCGGACTGCGACCACGCCGCCAGACCGAAGTCGGCCACCTTCGGAACCCCGTGCCGGCTCATCAGAATGTTCCCGGGCTTCAGGTCGCGGTGCACAACCCCCTTCTGATGCGCATGCCGCACCCCGGCACAGATCCCGGCAAAGACGCGTACGCGTTCCCGCAGCGGAGGATCCGCCTCCTTCAGCCAGGTGTCGAGGCGCTCACCATCGACCAGCTCCATCGCCAGCCACCACCCGCAGTCGGCTTCCCCACTGTCATAAACCGCCACCACATTCTCATGCGACAACGCCCCATGAATCTCCGCCTCCCGCGCAAAACGCTGCACCGCAAACCGCTGCCCGCCATACGGTCGAAGCACCTTGAGGGCCACATCCCGGCCCACCGCTTCCTGATACGCCTTCCACACCACCGCCGCCCCCCCGCTCCCCAGATACCCATGTACGGCATATCCCGGAATTTCCGGCTCCTTTTCCCGTGCTTCAGCGAGGTCTGCTTCCACCGGCTCACTATATGCGAAAAAGAACCAGCGTGACAAGTTCACAAATCCGCAAGGCATTTCACTTGCACGACCGAGCCAGCACGGAGCCGTTTCCACCTCATTCCCACACTGACCGCAGCCGTCGACTGCGCCAACTCACCTGCCACCCCTTCCGCTCTGGCGCCCACTGTGACAGTGTCATGTCGTGCGTCACCCCGCGGCAGGCTGATGGCGATAAAAGTATCCGTCAGATTGCCGGGCAGGACCTCGACTTTTGACACGTCGGGAATCGTCCCGATGGGCGCTGTAAAACTCCCCCGCTTTCGACGCGACTCCCGGCCCATACCGGCAACGGATCCGGTCAACGGCGGCGGCGGAGGAGGATGAAGCCGGCTCCCACGAAGGCAAGCAGAGCGGCGGAAGGTTCCGGGATCACCGCAAGTCGAAGCTCACTGCCATTGAACGAACCGCGGAAGACTTCCGCGACCTCATCCACGTCCACCGTGTTAAGTGTCGGATTGGTGAGATTATCCGCGGGCATGATCCATGCCGTGGAACTGAAAATCCCCAGCTCGGTGGCCGTGGCGGCTGAGGTGTTGTAGACAAGCAGGAAAATGCGCGTCCCCGAGGGCACGCCGGATGGGGAGACGGAGTTGGGAGCGCCCGTGGTCACGACCGCGTTGGAGACCTGACCGGCGAGGCGTCCTTGGTAGGATACCGAATTGATAGTGCGCGCAGTGATGCGGGGCAGTCCCGTGGCGGTGACGGTTCCAAGGTTGGTATTGCCACCGAAGTTCTCGCCCATGGGAATAAAGCGGGAGAGGGCACCGCTGAGGACGGTCGGGTCATCCGAAGCGAGAGCCGCCGCCAGCTCTCCGTCATTGCTGCCATCGAACCCGGAAAAGTACCCCATGCGAACCTGCGCACCGGTGACGCCTTCCGGAGACAGCATGGTATTGAGCGTGAATACATCGGCCATCGCGGCCATGGCTCCGAGGTTGGGATCGTCAACGAAATTCCCGCCAGAGGCAATAAAGCCGGAGACGACCCCGCTGTGGACGGTCGGGTCTTCCGAAGCGGGTGCAGCCGACAGATCTCCGTCATTGCTGCCATCGAACCCGGAAAAGCTCCCCAGGCCAACCTGCGCCACCGTGATGCCCCGTGGTGCCAGTGTGGCATTGAGCGCGGAACCATCCGCTGAGCGGATCGGGCGTTCCCGGAAGGTCACACCGGATCCCGAAAAGTCGCTGACGAGGATGTTCGAGGCGTCCGCCTCGAGCACCATGGCTCCGGCAGCGGTAATAATGAGCAGACAGCGATTCATCAGGATGATTGGGCGCGCGGATTGGGAAGAATGGACTCGGAACCGCCGGAGATGCGGATCACTTCACGGGAGTGAGCAGCGGGAAGGTATGCATGCGCTGGCCGGAGACGGTGAGGATGTAGGCCGCCCCGTTGCGGACGCGGACCGGGGATCCGTCATTGAGGTCGGCGTCTTCGAGGTTGCCGCCATTCGATTGGAAGGTGCCGGACGAAACGAAATCGCCAGCAAGCGAGCGCAGATCAAGCGTATCGGTGCCGGCGAGCAGGCTCGAGACGAATCCGAGGTCGCCCAGCGCATTCGTTCCGGCGGTGTCGTAGATTGGATCGGCCGGTTTGGTGGCGACGAGCGGGCTGGGGAGTCCGACGAGGTTGGCCATTCCCGGGAAGAGAGGGATTTTTGTCGGGGTGTTTTTCACATAGGCAATCTCATTGCCGCCAAAGGTGATCACGTCAGGCGCACCGCCATTAAAGATGACGAAGCCCTGGCCGGGATAGATGATTTCGTCGGAAACGTCGTTGAGATCGGCGTCTTCCCAGTTCGATCCATTGTAGCTGAACGTCTTGGTGCCGAACTGAGTCGAGAGCGTTACCGTATCCGACCCGGCCGTGAGACCACCGCCGTTTGCGAAAACGGTGGCCATGGTGGCATGCTTGCGGATAACGAACGTTTCATCCCCCTTGATCTTGAGGGGGTCCGCGGTGAGATCGCCAAGGACCGTGAGCTGGTTGGCGGTATTGGAGACGATATCGAGCACGAGACCAGCCTGCGGGCCACTGATGATTTCCGCGTAGTGATTTCCGAAGGCGATGCCCGTCCAGGGGGTGCCGGGCACGGTGATGGATGACTCGGGTGAGACCGGCGGGTTCGCACCTGGATTTCCGGCACTGATCAGGGCGCGTGCGGTCATCGCCGCCTGGTAATCCAATTTGGCCACGAGTCCGCAGGTCCATGCCGAAGTTCCGCGAGGAACCTCGAATGCATAATACCCGATGATCGGAGTGGTGGTCTGCGCTGACAGGGTCGACGGGAGGGTCATGGCAGCAAGCACCGGAAAGAGAATGGCACGGTTCATGGCTCGGAGTGGGCGGAGATTCATCGGGCACTTTCCAGAGAGTCGTGTCACCAACTTATGGCTGCACGGTGCCAGGAATGATGTTGAGGCGCAGAAAGCGACGGTCGGAGTCGCCGCGCGGGATGATGGCTTCGACGTGTTCGATATCGCCTTCGGTCTTGAGGACGGTCTCGCTGACTCCGTCGCGGTACCAGATGGAAAGGTTGTCGCTCCATTCGACGAAGAACTGCGTGCCGCCGGCCATGGCCGGCTTGCTGCGGGTGTACTCGTACTTCCCGAAAAGCGGAGACCACTCGCCGGAAATGGGGAGAATGCCATCCCGGAACGAGGCGCCCGCATTGAGGGCGAATTCAAGGAAGCCGGGGATCGGATCCCGGGTGGACCGTGCGTAGACGAGCGGATTGATGTTGCCGGAACTGTCTTCAGCCACCACGGCGAAGTAGTACACTTTCTTCTCAAAGGCGGCCGTGATCATGGCGAACTCTTTGCCGTTCTGCAGGCCACCGGGGACTTCCATCACGCCGGGTTCGCGCACGTCACTGAAGAAGGTATCGCGGTAGAAGATTCGGTATTTCACCACATCACGCTGGCTCCACAGGTCGTACGTCGACCAGTCAAGGTTGACTCCGCCGTAGAAGAACTTGGAAATATTGGCCGTGAATGGGCTGTCAATGCCCGTAATGGGCGCCGGCACAGTGTCGTCCGGCACCACGATGCCAACCTCCCGGGTCGCAACTTCGCGGTAGGGTGGATCCGGTTCCGCGCCATTGAAAAAGCCGAGTTCCCGGGTCACCACCTCGGGCATGAGGATATAGGCAGCCGAGTAGACGACATTACCCACCCGGTTCCCGAGGCCATC
Organism: Verrucomicrobiales bacterium; assembly: GCA_023253495.1. Taxonomy (GTDB): domain Bacteria; phylum Verrucomicrobiota; class Verrucomicrobiia; order Verrucomicrobiales; family V1-33; genus CAJBME01. The sequence continues at coordinate 1,429 of JALRGF010000094.1, read as the reverse complement.
GACCGGGACCACGGCAAAGAAATGATCCTGCCACTCCGGAAGCCCCGTGCGGAACCAGGTGAAGCTCTCACCGCCCGCGCTCGCCAGTGGCGTCATCCCATCGATGTCCTCGAAGCCCGACGTGCTGTAATAGATGTCATAACGGACCAGATCCCGCACCGGGAAGGCAGGATACCCTGTCCAATCGAGAGTGACCGTGTGACCGGTCGGCGACACCGTCAGTTTGAAATCCTCGACCCGCGGCGGCGGATCCGGATCGGATACAACCACGGCCACTTCGCGCGTCGCGATTTCCCGGTACGGTGGATCAGGCTCCGCTCCATTGAAGAAGCCGACTTCCCGCGCGATCACTTCCGGCTGCAGGACATACGCCCCGGAATAGACGACCTCGCCGATCCGGTGGCCCTGCCCGTCCACCGGAACGACGGCAAAGTAGTGGTCCTGCCACTCCGGCAAGCCCGTCCGCAACCAGTTGAAACTCTCGCCTCCCGCCGAATCAAACGGCACCATCCCGCTGATGTCGGAAAAGGGCGAGGCTGAATAATAAATGTCGTAACGGACAAGGTCGCGGACCGGAAACGGATTGTAGGTCTTACTCCAGTCCAGCGTGACCGTATGACCGGTCGGCGACACCGTCACCGCAAAATCCTCAAGGCGCGGCGGCGGCTCCGAATCGGACAGCACCACGGCCACTTCGCGCGTCACCACTTCACGATACGGAGGATCCGGCTCCTCGCCCACAAAGATCCCCACCTCCCGGGTCTCCAGATACTGAATCTCCGGCGTCTGCACCCCGCCCACATGAATCCCCACCTCCCTCGTGATCACCTCCGGAATCAACAGCGCCTCCGCCCCACGCAGCGGCCCGCCACCCGCCATCAGCAGCAGCACCACTACCCCGATTCCCAACCCTGCTTCCCACTTCATCAGTTCACACAAGGGTTTGACAGAGACGCAATTTAACTGACTGATCTCACGGACGCACAATCCGCGCCTGCAGTGCCGAATACCCGGGCAACGTCGGCACCGTGGCCTCCCAGCGCAGCTTCAAGGGCGTCTCACTCACCACCTCCTTGATCGTGGCGTTGACTTCGGCGGCGTTTGTAACCGCGTCTGTGTCTGGAGCGACGACCATTCCGTTCCTGGGAGTGGCCCGCACGATGACCGAGGCCGCTTTTTCCACGTTCAGGGTCTCCACAATCACATTGACACCGGACACCAACGGCAGGGCCACGTCGGGTGAATACGCACCGAACGACGCCTTCGGGTCGGCGGCGGGTGCTATGCCGTTGACGGCAACGATCCGTGCCTCCGGCGAGTTTTCGGGGGGCCAGATAAGTGCGGTAGCACCACTGACGAGGTCTATGGTGGATGGGGCGGGGTTAATGTTGAGAACCGCTGTGTTCACAACTCGCTCAAGTCGAATACG
>JALRGF010000092.1 GCA_023253495.1 Verrucomicrobiales bacterium | reverse complement strand
AAGGGTGAAGGGTGAAAAACCAGTGGCGGAAGGGGGGGCTTTGGTGCGTGAATGGCCGTTGTGGGTCCTGACCGGAATCATCGTCATCGCCGCCATGTCCTGGTGCTGGCCGGGGTGTTTGGCGCGGTGTGGCTGTGGTCGGGCTGGTCGCCGTGGCACCGCCAGGACTGGTTGCTGGAGAATGCGCTGGTGGCGGTGGCGCTGCCGGTGCTGTGGGCCATTTACCGGCGGCTGCCGTTTTCACGGTTGTCGTGGACGCTGGTCTGCGTGTTCCTGTGTCTGCACCAGCTGGGAGCGCACTACACGTATTCCGAGGTGCCGTATGAGGCGTGGTGGCGCCGTCTGACCGGCGGGTCGTTCAATGCGCTGGTCGGCTGGGACCGCAACAATTTCGACCGGATCATCCATGTGCTGTACGGCCTGCTGCTGGCGTATCCGGTGCGGGAAATTTTCCTGCACCTGGTGAAGGTGCGGGGCTTCTGGAGTTATTTTCTGCCGTTGGACCTGACGTTGTCGAGCTCGGCGCTGTACGAGATGATTGAATGGGCGGCGGCGGAGGTTTTTGGAGGGGATCTGGGGGCGGCGTATCTCGGCACCCAGGGTGATCCGTGGGACGCGCAGAAAGACATGGCGCTGGCGACCGCGGGCGCGCTGGTGGCGATGCTGGTCAATGCGCTGGTCAACTGGAAGTGCCAGCGGGATTTCGCGCGCGAGTGGGTGGACAGCCTGACGGTGCGGGTCCCTGCGGAGGCAGACACCGCGGAGGAATGACCGGGGGCGGGTCTCCGGGAACCGGTGGTGGGGGAGGCGCCGGCCGCGGTCGTTTACGGATCGAAGCGGATCCAGTCAAGGTTCATCAGGCCGCTCCGGCCGGGGTTGACGAAGACGGCGAAGACATCGGTGCGGGCCGATGGGCCGGCGGCAAGCGGGGTGCTCAGTTCGCGCCACGATTCCCAGCCGCCGGTGACCGGAACCTCAAGGCTGGCGAGCAGCGGGCCGTCGGGCGCGGCGGCCCGGAATTCGATGCGCCCGCCCTCGCCGCCCGAGGCGACGCGGCAGGTGAGCGCGGAGGAGCGGGCGAGGTCGAGGCTGGCGAAGCGCAGGTGCTGACCGTGGTGGGTGTCGCCGATGAACCGGCCGCCGCTGGCGGTGCCGCCGCCCAGCGCCTGGGTGCCGTGCTGGCCGTCATGGAGTTCGGCCTCGATGAGCCGTGGGCGCAGGGTGGCGGTGGCGCGCGCGGTGAGCGGGCTGGCCGGCGCCTGGCCGGCGTCAGTGAAGACGGCTTCGACGCGGACGGCGCGCACGCCGTCCGGGGCGCCGGGCAGCGTGGTCTCGCCGGTCAGGCCGCGCGCGAGCACCGGTTGGTCGCTGCCTGGAGTGAGCGCGTACACCCAGGCGACCATATCCCGGATCTGCTCGCGGGTGTGGTGGCCGTGAGGCAGCATCGGAACCGGTCCCCACACGCCGCTCGAGCCTTTCTGCACGCGGTCGATGCTGGTTTCGAGGGCGCCGTCCATTCCGCGATACTTGTCCGCGATTTCCAGAAACGACGGACCGACGAGCCGGTGTTCGGGTGCGTGGCAGTTGAAGCAGTCGGCGGATTTCATGAGGCTGAGGCCCGGGGCTTCGGCGCCGCCGCGGTCGGCCGCCAGGCTGACGAGTACACGCGGCCCGAAGCTGTCGGGAAGCGCCTCCGAGTCTCCCTCCTCGGTGTCACGCACCCGGACGCGCCACGTGACCGGCGCACCCGGTGTGAAAAAGTCGCCGTCGACCGGTGCTGCGAGGGTGATTTCCGGCGGGGAATTGCCGGCGACCACGGCGGCGGTCGCGGTGGCGTTGGCGCCGCCCGCGTCGGTGACGCGCAGTTCGAGGAGGTGGTTGCCGGCGGTGGTGAGTTCGATTTCGGCTTCGGCGGTGGTGGCGAGCACGGTGTCGCCGAGGCGCCATTCGTGGCGCAGTGCGGCGGCCTCGCCGTCCGGGTCGCCGCTGCCGGCTGCACTGAGCGAGACGGTGAGCGGCAGGGCGCCGGCTGACGGGGTGGCGGCGGCGACGGCGACCGGTGGCAGGTTGCCGTGGGTGAACGAGACGCGGAGCAGCCGGGCATCGGCGTTGGCGCCCCAGGTTTCGCCGTAGTCGATGGCGTAGAGCTGTCCGTCCGGCCCGAACTGGGCGTCGAGCATGCGGCGCACCGGGACAGCGGCGGTGAACGGTTCGATGGCGACGAGCCGCGCATCGCGGTCGAGCCGCGCCCATTTGATCATCCGGCGTTCCCAGTCCCACCAGAGCAGGCAGTTGTCGAAGTGGGCGGGGAAGCCGCCGGTTTTTTCGAACTCCTGGCGGTAGTGGAAGACCGGGCCGGCGCAGGCGGTGCGGCCGCCCTGGCCGACTTCGGGGAATTCCGGCGACGGGCCGTACGGGTAGTAGATGAAGGCCGGCTGGGCGGGCGGCAGCTCGGTGGCACCGGTGTTGTTCGGGCCGATGTTGCGCGGGCGCGCGGGATCAAAGGCGGGGCCGGGTGTTCTGGTGGCGTAGTCGTAATCGTGATAGGCGAAATTGTTGCCGATGAAATACGGCCAGCCGAAATTGCCGGCGGCGCGGGCCTGGTTGATTTCGTCGTACCCGCGTGACCCGCGCGGCCCGTTGCCATGGGCGTCCGGGCCGACCTCGCCCCAGTAGACGATGCCGGTGGCCTGATCGACGCTCATGCGCCACGGGTTGCGGCACCCCATGACGTAGATTTCCGGGCGGGTGCCCGGGGTGCCGGGTGGAAACAGGTTGCCATCCGGGATGTCGTAGCCGCCGTCCGGCCGCGGGCGGATGCGCAGGATTTTGCCGCGCAGGTCCCCCGGGTTGGCGGCGGATTTCTGGGCGTCCCACGGTTCCATGCCGGGCCGTTCGTCGATCGGGGCGTAGCCGTCGGAGTCGCCATGAGGATGGGTGTTGTCACCGGTCGAGATGAAGAGGCATCCGTCGGGACCGAATTCCACGCTGCCGGCGTGGTGGCAGCATTCGCGCCGCTGGGTGCCGAAGGAGAGCACGATTTTTTCGCTGCTGAGGTCGAGGGTGTCCTCCTTCATCACGAACCGGCTGAGGCGCTGGCCGGGTTCCGCGGGCGGGGAATACAGGATGTAGATCCACCCGGTGTCGGCGAACCGGGGATCCAGCGCGAACCCGAGCAACCCGTTTTCCTGCTCGGCGTAGACGTTCAATTTTGCGGCGTCAACCACCGACCGGGTGTCCGGTTTCCAGACCCGCAGCCGGCCGGCCAGCTCGATGAAAAAGAGACGTCCATCCGGAGCGCGCTCGAGTTCCATCGGCTGCGCCATGCCTTCGGCGAGCACTTCGACCGACCAGCGGGCGTCGGACGGCGGGGCGGAGTCGGCGGCGAGCGTGCCGGGGACGAGGGCGACCAGGGCGACCAGGGAGGCGATCGGGACCAGTGGCCGGATCCACGCGTGGATGGCGGGGGAGGGTCGAAGGAGGGTCCGGTGGCGCAGGATTCGCATGTACGGATCTTAAGCGGGAGCGGACGGGGTCAATCCGCGTCGGTGCCTCATCCATTCCCTGTTCCGA